>JAUNJS010000147.1 GCA_030533125.1 Eubacteriales bacterium
AATTGAGATCCCATGAGATCACTGAAATCGAGATCGCCGGAATTGAGACCACAAGAGATCGGAAAGACTAAGATCGGTTGAGATCGTGAAGGAACGAAGATCTCTCATGATCGTGTACTTCACATGAATGTCCATTCAGGAGAATGGACTGACCGCTGCCTGCGGAAACGCCCCCTCGAGAGGGCGTGACAGCCGACTTGTTAGCACTCGTAATTAACGAGTGCTAATTTTTTGTTGACTTTTCCCGGAAAGGGGTCTACAATCAGGTTTGTTCGGAGGAGAATGTCCGCGGCGCGGAATGCGCCGGGCGTGTACATCTGCAAAATACGTACACAGCCGGACTGTTTCAGTGACAAGTCATTTTTGACAGGTCATTTTATGATAAGTCGTTTTTGGCAGATTCCGGCAGACCGTTTTTGACGTATTATTTCTGATCTGTCGTTTTGGTCAATCGTTTTGGAAAGAACAGAGCCGGATAAAAAATCAGGCAGGAAAAGGAGGCGCTTTATGGCTATGGAAAAAGGACCTTTGTCGATCAACAGTGAGAATATGTTTCCGATCATCAAGAAGTGGCTGTATTCGGATCACGATATTTTTTACAGAGAGCTGATTTCGAACGGCTGTGATGCCATCACAAAGCTGAAAAAGCTGGATATGATGGGCGATTATGAGCTGCCGGAGGGGTTTAAGCCGAGGATCGACATCGAAGTGGACCCGCAGGAGAAGACGATCCGGGTCACGGACAACGGCCTGGGCATGACGGCGGACGAGGTGAAGGAGTTCATCAACAACATCGCTTTTTCCGGCGCGGAAGCATTTCTGGAAAAATACAAGGACAAGGCGAGCGACGACCAGATCATCGGGCATTTCGGCCTGGGCTTTTACAGCTCGTTCATGGTCGCGGAGCTGGTAGAGATCGATACGCTGTCCTGGCAGGCGGGCGCGAAGCCCGTGCACTGGGAGTGTGACGGGTCGAGCACCTACGCGATGGACGACGGAGACAGGAAGGAAGTCGGAACGACCGTGACGCTGCACCTGTCCGCGGACTGCGTGGAGTTTTCCAATTATTACCGCGCGCAGGAGGTCATCGAGAAATACTGCTCCTTCATGCCGGTCGAGATCTACCTGTCGGAGCACAACACGGAGAAGACCGAGACCATCAATGAGTCGGAGCGCCGCCCCGACGACGTGGTTATCGAGGTGATCGAGCCCGAGAAAAAGCCCGCCGCCTCCGGAGAGGCAGAGGGGAAAGAGACTGAGGACGGGGAGGAAAAGCCCGCGGAGAAGCGGCTCAGGATCCGCCGCCGTCCGGCGCTCTGCAATAACCCGAACCCTCTGTGGGCCAAGACTCCGAGCGAGTGCACGGAGGAGGAGTACAAGGAGTTTTACCGGAAGGTATTCCACGATTACAAGGAGCCTCTGTTCTGGATTCACCTGAACATGGATTACCCCTTCAACCTGAAGGGCATCCTTTATTTCCCGAAGCTGAACCTTGAGTACGAGTCCGCGGAGGGCGTGATCAAGCTGTACAACAGCCAGGTCTTCATCGCCGACAACATCAAGGAGGTCATCCCGGAGTTCCTGCTGCTGCTCAAGGGCGTCATCGACTGCCCCGATCTGCCGCTCAACGTCTCCAGGAGCGCCCTGCAGAACGACGGCTTTGCCCAGAAGATCTCCGACTATATCTCCAGAAAAGTCGCGGAGAAGCTGGCCGGCATGTGCAGAACCGACAAGGAAAACTATGATAAATACTGGGACGACATCAGCCCCTTCATCAAGTACGGATGCCTGCGCGACGACAAGTTCTGCGAAAAGATGACCGACTATATCCTCTTCAAGGATCTTGACGGCAAGTACCACACGCTGCCCGAGGCGCTGGAAATCAACGCGAAGGATACGTCCGCCGGGGAGACGGCGACCGACGAGAACGGCGAGACCGTCGAGGCGGAAGTGGTCAGCGGGGGCGACATCGAGGAGAACGCGGACGCGAAAGAAACGGAAGGCGCCGCGGACACGGCGCCCGAAGCAGATTCGGAAGAAGAGAAGAAGGAACGCACGATATACTACGTGACGGATCCGGAGCACCAGAGCCAGTATGTGCGCATGTTCCGCGAGAACGGCATGCAGGCCTTTGTGCTCGAGCACAACATCGACCAGCCCTTCATCTCCCAGCTCGAGGCGAAAAACGAGGGCATCCATTTCGCCAGGATCGACGCCGACGTGCAGGACGCGCTCCGCGCGGACACGGACGCGGAATCCGACGAGGCAAAGGAGCAGAACAAGGCGGACGAGGAAAAGATCGCGAAGATCGTGAAAGAGGCTCTGGATGAGAAGGACCTGTCCGTGAAGCTCGAGACACTGAAGGACGCCGGTATCTCCTCCATGCTCACGGTCGATGAACAGACCCGCCGCATGAACGACATGATGAAGATGTACGCCATGAACGGACTGGGCTTCGGCGGCATGGGCGCGGAGGGCCATACCCTCATTCTCAACGCCGCGCACCCGCTGGTCAAATACGTCCTCGCGCACGAGGAGGGCGAAAACACGAAGCTCGTCTGCGAACAGCTCTATGACCTCGCCCTTTTGCAGAACCAGCCGCTCACCGGCGACGGGATGGCGAAGTTCGTCGCCCGCAGCAACAAAATCATGATGATGCTCGTCGGGGAGCAGGAATAACGGAAAGAACAACGGGCTTTTCACGGATCCGCCCGCGAAGCGGACAGAAGCGGAGACGCGGAATTTAGGCGGGGAAAATCAGCAAGTTGTTTTTCAACGGGTCTTAAGATATGATATAATCCCCTTTGACGGGAGAAGGGAATCCTGCGGGAAGCCGCAGGATTCTTCAAACCCGGAAAGGGGATTTTCTTTTGCCATGAGAGATTTTTATACCAGAGAAAATATGCAGGGAGAGGCGTTCCATGTGCCTGACGCGGGGCTTGTTTTTGAGCCCGCGGAGCTCTCTTTTGAGACGGAAACGGAGAGCGGAAGAGAGGGAACCATCCGCGTCCGCCACAGAGCGGGGAAGCCTGCGAGAGGATATGTCTACCCCTCCGAGAGGTGCATGCGCGGGGTGCGCGAGCAGTTCGCGCCCGCGGCGGACGGGACAGGGTCGATCCGCTGGCATTTTGACGCCAGGGGCATCGCCCCGGGGCGGACCGTCAGCGGCTCCCTGCGCGTAATCTCCCCCTATGGAGAATATATCATTCCTTATACGGTGCAGGTTTCCGGGAAGGGAGAGATCTCCCGCAAAGGACGTACTTTGTCTCCGGCGCCGCAGGGCGGCACCGGATCCGGCACCCGGGCCAGAACTGCGGGACAGGGCAGCGCCGGAATCAGCGTCCGCCCGGCGGATCTGTCCCTTCGTATCTCCGGAACCGGCGGGCGTTCGGGCGGCACCATGGGCGTCTCCGGAACCGGCGGGCATTCGGACGGTAACGCGGACACCGCCGGAGAGATCCTGGACAAAATGGATTTTCTGCGCCTCGCGGAAACGGATTTCCGGCAGGCAGCCGCGCTTTTCTACAGCAGCCGCTTCGAGGAGATCCTGACCGGCGCCGAAGACAGAACGCTCTACCGCGGACTGTCCATGCAGGAAGGGAATCTGCAGAATGTGGAGGAATTCCTCATTGCGGCCTGCGGAAAGGAAAAAACGCTCTTTGAGCCGGTCGAAAAAGAGCTTCTGCTCCAGACGCAGGGCAGGCCGGGCCGCGCGGAAGGGCGTATGGCCGGGAGCCGCGCGGAGCGCGCGCTGGAAAACTATCGAAAGAGGGTGCGCAGCAGCGGTCTGGGAAATACTTCTGCCAGGCGTGAGACGGCCGGGGAGGAAGATCTGGTCTATATACCGCTGACGATACGTAAAACAGGCACCTGTATTCTGGACCCCGAGATCCGGGCAGAGGGAGGATTTCTTCCCGCTGCTCCTTTTCGCGTTTCGGAAAACAGCGGAGCGGCGGCCGGCGGCCGGACTGCAGGTGAAGAAAAGGATTCACAGGGACTGTTTCTGCTGCGGCAGACAGACGATCCTGCAGCGGGGACAGCTGTCGGCGGGGAGCAGGCGGAAGAGACTCCGGCTGCCGGGGAGGAGACGGTCTTTACCGCGCAGATCCCCGTCAACCGCGCTGCGCTTCACGCGGGGCGGAATTTCGGTTCCGTTCTCCTGCGGGGGCCTTTCAATGAGACGAGGATTCCCGTGGAGGTTCACTGCCGAAGCACAGGGGCCTCGATCCATCGCAGACAGGACCGGGAGCTGGAGCTTCTGCAGCTGCAGCTGATGCGGATGTATGTGGATTTCCGCCTGGAGGAAAAACACCCGGAGGACTGGTTTTTGACGGCGGAGCGCCTGCTCGACCGGATTTCCCTGCGGAGTCACGGGGCGCTGGTGCCCCGCCTGTACGGCGTGCATTTTTTGATTCTGCGCGGACAGAACGCGGAGGCCGCGCGGGAACTGGGACGCATTGCGGTCCGCTACGCCGGTCCGGACGCCTCCGGGAATTTCAGCGCCCGTTTTACCGGGGAGACGGAGGAGGCATACTGTTACCGCCAGTATCTGGCTGCCCGGTGCCAGCCGGAGGATGTGCGGCTGCGGACCCGCGTCGTGCGATTCCTTCATGGCATCTACCGGCAGAAGGGGGACTGGCGCACAGCCTGGATGCTGATGGACCTGGCGGACGAATACGCCCCCGGGACAGGCGCGCGGTGGAATTTTCTGCGCCACCAGTTCGAAAGCGGCTGCAGCAGCCCGGTCATCCTCCTGGAAGCCTGGGAAATGGTGCGCAGGGATCCGCAGATTCTTCTGCCCGGAAGCAGCGTGCAGGAACGCTGGGCAAAGGACGATTTCGGCCTGCATGTGCTCTGGTACGCGGCCAGAAACAATGTCCTGACGCCCAGGACCGCCGAGGCAATGATGGTTCTCGCGGAAAAAAAGAAAACCTTTTCACCGGTTCTGTTCAAGGCGCTGTGCACCGCGTACGAAATTTGTGATTTCGGCCTCGCCGGTCCCCGCGTGAGTGCGGAAGACGGCGCGGAGGAAACGGCCGGCGCTGAAGCGGCCGGCATGTCCGTTTATGACGCGCCCGTGCCCGGGAACGAAGTCCCCTTTACCGGAAAAGATGCTTCTGCTTCCGGAAAAAACGCACCTTCTTACGGAATAGACACGCCTGCCTCCGGGAACGGCGTTTCTGTTGCCGGGAAAAACGCGCCTGCCTCCGGGAACGGGCTTTCCGTTGCCAGAAAAAAAGTCCCCGTTACCGGGGAAAATACACCCGGCCGGGCCGGATCCGTCATTTCGGAGATTCCCGGGGAAGAGGGAGATTCCCTGCGCGGAGATCTTGCGGCGCAGATGAAAAAAGGGCTTCTGCGCGCGGTCTGCATTCTGCTTGTGCGAAGCCAGGATCTGTCGCCAAGAGCATATTCGTGGTATACACGCGCCCTCGAAGCCGGCGTTTCCCTGACCCGGCTCGAGGAGAACCGGCTTCAGAGCATGCCGGCGGAGGATGCTTCCTTCCGCCTGCCCGCGGGCTGCAATGCCGTGCTCCGCACGACTGCCGCGAGGGCAGTGCAGGCGGTTCTCGTCTACGACCGTTTCCGGGGGGAACAGTCCTTCCCGGTCCGGAACGGAGTGGCGCTTTTGTCCGTCTACGGAGAAGCCAATACAATCTTTCTGGAAGACGCGGAGGGCTGCCGCTACGCGAAGAGCCTGCCCTACGCACTTGATTTTGAAAAAACAGGAGAGTCCCCGGCCGGAAAACAGACCGGTTCAGGTGCGTGGCATGAACAGAATGTATATGCGCTTGCGGACCGGCTCGGGCTCGGAATCCGTCAGAATGCCGCCCTCCGGCACACGGGCCGGGGGCAGGGACCGGCTTCGGGCGCCGGTACCGGAAGCGCTCCGGCCTCTGCTGCCGGAAGCCGCATTGCTTCCGCAAAGGGCGCGGGCAGCGCGCCTGCTTCTGCCGCCGGAAGCCGCATTGCTTCCGCAAAAGGCGCGGGCAGCGCGCCGGCTGTGCGCCGGGTTCCGGAGAGATATTCCGCGAATGATCCCCGCGGACTGCGGACGGCGATGCCTGAGGAGTATGCGGCCGCGGGCCGGCTTCTCGACAGCGGCCTTCTGACCGCGAAAGCGGGGACAGAGCTGCTCCTCCTGTGTCTGGAGGACTGCAGGAACACAGACCCGGAAGTATTCAGATATTTTCTCTCCAAAGCGAAGCCCGAACAGGGCACAGCGCGGGAGCGCGCGCTTCTTTTGGAGTACCTTGCGGACGCGGGAGACTTCGAGACCGCTCTCCGCTGGGTGAACACCTATGGAACCGGAGAAATCCGCAGTGAACTGCTGGCCCGGATCAGCCTTGGATTTTCCTGGGAAAAAGCAGCGCAGAGCGTGCTGACGGCCGTGATCCCCCTGGGATGGGAATCCTTCACGCGAGGATGTACAGACGGAAGCCTGCTCGAGAAGCTGTCCGACTTTTTCTACGGAACCGCGGGCGAACTTCTGCAGCTCCGGACAGCCTGCGCGGACACCGGCCTTTCCACGGTGCAGCTCGACCGCCGCATCGTGCGGCAGGCACTGTACAGCAGCACTGTCACACAGGCGCACGCGCAGGTTATTGTGCACGCCGGCAGAAAGCTGGAGGACGCGTTTCTGCCTTCTGTCGCGCAGTATGCGGACTATGCTTTTTCAGGCGGTATTTCACTGGGAAACCGCATGACGGACCTGATCGCGGGGCTGATCGCGGACGGCTCGTCCTCCGCCCCGGAAAGCAGGGGAACCGCGGGACGGGGCGCGGCGGCGAAAGAGCAGGAGGAGATCCCGGATATCTGCAGGATCGCATATCTGAAGGAACTCTCCATGCGGCACGGAGAAATCTCCGAAAGGGAAAAAAACGCCGCGGGATCCAGCCTCTCCGCACTGCTTTCGAAGGGAATTATTTTCCCGTTCTACAGACAGTTTCCGGGGCTGGACGACCGGCTTGATCTCTATGCGGAGGAGACGCTGGTCCAGTACCATCCGGCACAGCCGGAGGCCGGAAACGGCAGGAAGATTGTCTTCCATTACGCGCATTCGCGCCGCGGGGAGACCGGAAATTATCGCTCCCGTCCGATGAAGGAGATGTACAGAGACTTTTATGTTTCCGGCTTTCTTCTGTTTTACGGAGAGCAGATGCATTATTATATTACGGATGACGCCGCTGAAAAACACGTCGTGCAGAGCGGCATTATCGGCCAGGACGCGCGGATCCTGGAAAACTGCTCCGGCCGTTTCGGGCTGATCAACGAGACGACGAGGGCTGCCGCCCTGCGGGAATACGACGAGGCGCTCTCCCTTCTGACCGGATATTACCGCAGGAGTTATCTTGAAAATGAACTTTTCCGCAGATAGACGCCGCTGCCGGCGCGTCCCGCGGATGATTCCTGCGATAAGATTCCTGCGGATGCATTC
>JAUNJS010000148.1 GCA_030533125.1 Eubacteriales bacterium
ATGCATAGTTATGTTTTGCCTGCAAATGTTTTATCATAAATGAATGTATCTTTTCCTGCTGCATAAACCTATACATAAGGGAAAGGTCCGCAGTACGTGTGTCGGGATCTCCCGTCAGCCGGTTCTGCGGTTTCAGACGAAAGATACGGCTGCCGGCAGCCCGGAGGCAGGAAACGCGGTCTGCCTGAGACAGGACACTGAGGAGCATGGACAGAGAGAACAAAAACAGAGAGGCAGCTGCGGGGAAGGCGCCTGTGCGGGGAAGCAGTATTGCGGCGCAGGCGGGGGTTCTCGCGGCCGCGACGATTATCGTACGTATCATAGGGCTGCTCTACAGAGCCCCGCTGACAGCCATCATCGGGGACGAGGGTAACGGGTACTATGGCGCAGCCTACAATATTTATATGATCATCCTGATTCTGTCTTCGAATTCGCTCCCGGCGGCGATTTCGCGGCAGATGTCTACGAAGATCGCGGTGGGAGAGTATAAAAACGCGCAGCGGGTGTTCCACTGCGCTCTAATGTATTCCCTGCTCGTGGGCGCGGCCGGGAGTGTGATTCTGTATTTCGGCGCAGGGCTCCTGGTAAAGCCGAACGCGATCCCGGTCCTTCGGGTGTTTGCGCCGACGATCTTTCTCTTCGGGATTCTGGGGGCGATCCGCGGCTATTTTCAGGCGAACCAGTCGATGGTGCAGACCTCCGTCTCACAGATTCTGGAGCAGATCGCGAATGCCGCGGTCAGTATCGGCGCGGCGACGATCCTCATCCGCACTGCGGCAGCGTCTTCGACGAAAACCCGGCTCGCGGTGCGCGGGGCGATGGGAAGCGCGCTGGGAACCGGGAGCGGCGTCGCGACAGCCCTGGTCTTTATGCTGATTGCCTACGCGAGGCACCGCGGCGCTTTCATGCGGAGGATCCGGCAGGACAGCGGGAAGACACAGCCATACGGGTCCATCATGAAGAACACTGTTCTGATGATCACGCCTTTTATTCTGAGCAGTTTCATCCTGAACCTCACGACGACCCTGGACCAGATCATATATCTGAATATGCTGATCGACGGGAGAGGCCTGCCGGAGGCGGCGGTCACGACGGTGTACGGTCTTTTTTCCAATAAGGCAGTCGTCATCACGAACATTCCCATTTCTGTCGCGACGGCAGTTTCCGCGGCGATCATCCCGAATATCGCGACGGCGCACGCGACCGGCGACCTTAAGGAGACCAGGCGTCGGGCGGCGGGCGCGTCCCGGATGGCGCTGGTCATCTCGATTCCCTGCGCGGTCGGCCTGATGGTGCTCGCGCGGCCTGTCACAATGCTCATGTTTCCGCAGTGGGATACGCTGGAACTGGCCTCTGTCCTGCTCGCGCTGCAGGCAGTGACAGTGATCTTTCTGTCTGTGGGAACCATCACGAACGCGGTGCTGCAGGCGATCGGAAAAATGAGCATGCCGATCGTCAGCGCGGGGGTCTCCCTGCTCATACAGACCGCGGCCCTGGCTTTGTTCCTGAAATTTACCGACTGGGGCATCTACAGCATGGTGTTCGTCAGCGTGCTCTATGCCGCCATAATTTTTGCGCTTAATGAGCTTTTCCTGCGCCATTATCTGGGGCTGCAGGTCGACGGGGCGCGGGCGTACGGCATTCCGGTGCTGAGCGCTCTGATTATGGGCGCGGCGGCTTCCGGCGTATACCGGGCGGTTTTTTCCCTGGCCCTCCGGTTCCGGGGAGAATATTTCGCGAACTTCGTCGCCGTGCTGCCGGCTATTTTCGTAGCCGTGCCGGTTTATTTCTTCATCCTGATCCGCCTCGGCGGTTTCACCGAGGAGGATATCCTGGGGCTGCCGAAGGGCGTAACCCTCACGCGGCTTCTGAAGAAGCTGCGGTGGCTGTAAGGCGGGAGCCGGGCTTATGCCGGCACATTCCATTGGTAAGCGCCTATACCCCATCGTCGACTGACGGTAACGCAGCGGGCGACGACTTGGCGGTGCTTTTGGTTTAAATTATGATTGAGACGCTGCTCTAGACCTCTTTCAGGCCGCTGATGTCCGTCTTCGCGAGGATGGAATAGTTAGTGTAGTAGACGACGAAGCCGGGGGCGGCGCCGGAAGGCTTTTTCACGTTGCGGCGCTCCAGGTAGTCGATCTCGACTTTTCCCTGCGCGCGGCCGCTGGAGTAGTAGGCGGCGAGCGCGGCGGCTTCCTCGAAGGCGCGGTCGGGGATGTCATGCATGGCGCGGCCGCCGGTCTTCAGCAGTACGTGCGAGCCCGGCATGTCGTTGGCGTGAAACCAGATGTCCCTCGGATCCGCTATTTTGAATGTGATCTCGTCGTTTTGGGTATTGTTTTTTCCTACATATATATCAAAGCCGTCGCTGCTGATATAGTGAAGGGGCTTTGACTGCGGGGCGCGGGCGCGCCCTTTTTTCGTGTCCGTTTTTCCGCCCGTGTATTTGCGGCGCAGGAACCCGCTTTCTTCCATTTCGCGGCGGATCTGGGAGAGGTCGCCGTCCGTGGTGGAGAATTCCAGGGCGTTCTGGATGCTGCGCAGATGCTCGATCTCAGCGCGCACCTCCGCGGTCAGCCGGGTGAGGGCCTCGTGCGTGCGCTTCATTCGTGCGTAGCGGTCAAAGTATTTCTGCGCGTTCTGCTGTGCGGTCAGGGTCGGATCCAGCGGGATCGTGATTTTTTCCCCGGTGTAATAATTGTCCACCTCGCAGCTCTTCGCTCCGGGAGGCACGCTGTACCCGTATGCGTTGAGGAGCTCTCCGTAGATCTTGTATTTGTCCCGTTTTTCCGTGTCACGGATCTGCCGGCACTGTAGGTCATATTTGTGCACGTCGCGTTCCAGGATCGTCTGGACGATGTGCCTGAGGTCCGCGGAACGCTGGCGGATGCGTGTGTAGAGGTTTTTTTTCGCGTAATAGTCCTCGAGGAGCGCGGAGGGAGAATCGTACGGGACCTCCTCGTAGTCCGCGCAGTGCTCCAGCCGGATGAGGGAGAACTCGGCGGGGACCCCGGCGGATTGTCCCTCCCCTTTTCTGCAGTACATGGCCGGGGAAAACCGCCCTTCCCGTACATCCTGCACAAGGGAGCGGAAAACGTTCCACAGGGCCTCTTTTTCCGCTTCCGAAAGAAGGGCGGCGGAGCGGTCCTGCGCAGGCTGCGCCCGGTAGACGGCCTCCTGCGCGGCGACGGCAGAAAAGCCGGTATAAGCGCTGACGAGAAGCTTCGCAACGTCCGTGTGACCGTCTTCAAGGACAGCAAAAAAACCCTCGCGCGTCTCTTCCAGGGGATTTTTCTTGGACCGGGTGTCCGGGATGAACCAGGGCCGCCCGGGCAGGACCTCGCGGACCGAGCTGACGAGGGAGGAGACATGACGGATGCTGTCGACGATCATCTCCTTGTCATCCAGGAAAATGATGTTGCTGTGCTTGCCCATGATCTCGATGACAAGGGTGTGCGTGCAGAGATCCCCCATCTCGTTCCGGTGCTCCACCGGAATCTGCAGGATCCGTTCGAGCCCCGGCTGCGTGACAGTAATAATCCGACCGTTCTGCAGGTGCTTGCGCAACAGCATGCAGAACGCGGGCGCCTGGAGCGGTGCCTGCCGGCTCCGGCCGGTCAGATACGCCAGCGGCAGGGAGGGATCCGCGGACAGATACAGCCGCAGCTGTCCGCCCCCGCGCTCCGCCGCGGGACGCACGGTGAGCACAAGCTCATTTTTGTCTGTCTGCGCGATTTTATAGATCCGGCCGCCGGCGAGTCTGTCGCGCAGTTCCCTGCACAGCCCCGCGACGGTAAAACCATCAAAAGCCATGGCAATGCCCCTTTTATGAATTCTGTGATTCGTGAATGTATGTGGGAGGTGTGGCCCGGCGCAATACGCATGCAAATCTGCATGCAAGCAGCGCCGGAGCTTCCCGGTTCCGCCGTGGTGTAAAAGCTCTCCGGATTGCTCCGCGCTCCGCGCTCCCGCAATCCGCCACATGAATTCGCAAATCGCATCGCTCGCTCCGCGTCGCGCTGCTTTTTTGCTCATTCATGTGGCCCGGCGCAATACGCAGGCAAATCTGCATGCAAGCATGCGATTTGCCTGCGTGCAGCGCCGGAGCTTTTACAGAACATAATCTATCACAGAACGGTGCGGGCGTCAAAAACGTTAAAAGCCGGCTGTTCCGCACTTCTTCCTTGACGGTTGAATAAAGAATGCTATAATATTACTGTTTTATACCCATTTGGATACAAACCGGCGGAACGATCCGTTGTTTTGCCGATTTGACCGAAGATCGACACATGCCGGTGGAACTTACAGGAGTGACAGACAGATGATCAGGAGCATGACAGGTTACGGCAGGAGCGAGTACGCAGGTGAATCCTGCAGGATCACGATAGAGATCAAGTCAGTCAATAACCGCTATCTCGACATCAATATCAAGATGCCCAGGCAGTTGAATCAGCTCGAGGCGCAGATCCGCGCGGAGCTCAAGAATTTTATGCTCCGCGGGAAAGTGGATGTGTTTATTTCCTATGAAGATCTGACAGAATCCAACATGGCAGTCAAGTACAATGACCGCATCGCGAAAGAGTACTGGAAGTATCTGCAGCAGATGGCGGAGGAGTTCGGCATCGAGAATGACGTGCGCGTCTCTTCTCTGTCCCGTTTTCCGGATGTTTTCAGTATGGAGGAAGAGCCGGTTGATCCGGAGGGAATCTGGGAGAATCTGCGGGCAGTGCTGCGCGAGGCGGCCGGAAGATTTGAGGAAGCCAGGATCCGGGAGGGAGAATTCCTGAAGAACGACCTGATCAAAAAACTGGACGAGATGTCGGGACATGTCGATTTTATCATGGAAAAGGCGCCTGCCCTCGTGGAGAGTTATCGCTTATCGCTGCGGGAAAAAGTGGCGGAACTGCTGGAGGCGTCGAGCATAGATGAGTCCAGGATTGTGCAGGAGGTCACGCTCTATGCGGACAAGGTCTGTGTGGACGAGGAACTCGTGCGCCTGAAGAGCCATATCGAGGCGACGAGACAGGAACTGGAGCGGCCCGGGAGCATCGGCCGCAAGCTGGATTTTATCGCCCAGGAGATGAACCGCGAGTCCAATACGATCCTCTCCAAATCAGATGACCGGGAAGTGTCGGATCACGCCATCGAGCTCAAGACTTCGGTGGAAAAAATCCGCGAACAGGTGCAGAATATCGAATAATGGTGGAAAAAATGGCTTTCAGCAGGCTCATCCATGTGGGATTTGGTAATATTGTAAACGCCGGAAAGATTATCGCGATTGTGAGTCCGGATTCCGCGCCTGTCCGGAGGCTGGTTTCGCAGGCCAAAAATGACGGGCGTGTGATCGACACTACGCAGGGCCGGAAAACAAAATCCGTAATCATCATGGAAAATGACAGGATTGTGCTTTCCGCGCTGCTTCCGGAGACAATCCGCGGACGCGCTGTTTCCGGGATGGAAGACGGAGAAGAGGAAGAAGACAGGAAAGAAGAAAAGGAACCGCGGCAGGATTAGGAAGCGGAAGCGTCTGTATTTGAAAGAGGAGAGCAGTTGTGGCAGGAAAACTGGCTGTGATTTCCGGTTTCAGCGGAGCCGGAAAGGGAACCGTGATTAAAAAGCTTATGGATGCGCATGAGGGATATGTGCTTTCGATCTCCATGACGACGCGCAGGCCCAGAGACGGGGAAAAGGATGGCAGAGAGTATTTTTTTGCCACAAAAGAAGCTTTTGACGAACTGATCAAAAATGACGGTTTTCTGGAATACGCGGTTTATACAGATTGTTCCTACGGGACGCCGCGGGAATTCGTTCTCCGGAATCTCCGGGAAGGGCGCGACGTGCTGCTGGAGATCGAAGTGCAGGGCGCGATGCAGATCCGTGAAAAATTTCCGGAGGCGGTTCTGATATTCATAGTTCCGCCGGATGCGGCGGAGCTGGAGAGAAGACTCGTCGGACGCGGCACGGATTCACAGGATAAGATCACCCGACGGCTCAGGCGTGCGATTCAGGAAACCGGGTTTATACCGGAGTATCCCTCGCTGCTCATTAACGCGGACGCGGATGCCTGCGCGGAGGCTGTCCACGCAGTGATCCACGGGATTCCGGAGCAGGGACCGGATCCGGAACAACCGCGGACTATCATCACAGATTACGAAGAAAAAAAGGCTGTGGCGCAGGCGTTCCGGGAGGCGCTTCCCGGGATTCTCGCGCGCAGGTCCTGAATATACTGTTCCGCGCGTAAGGATTTGCCGCTTAATAACCCGGGAATATCCGCATGTCTTTTCCGGGTTATTCCCGGACAGTTCCCGGGCATTTTTCCGGAACAACGATTTCTGAACAATAATCTTTGTAGAAAGGACAGGTAACAGAATGATTCATCCGTCTTATGTGGATCTTATGAAGGTAGTCAACAAGAACGTGGAAGAGGGAGAAACCCCTGTGATCAACAGCAGGTATTCCATTGTGATGGCGACTGCGAAACGCGCCCGTCAGATTGTCGACGGCGACGAACCTCTGGTCAAGGTTTCCAGAGGAGAGAAGCCGCTTTCCATCGCGGTCGACGAGCTGAATCAGGAGGAAATCCGGATTCTGGCAGAGGACGAGATCGAAGAGGAATATTTCGAGATTACCGGAGAAGGTGTTCCGGAAGAGGAAAATCCCGATCCATTGCAGGGAGAATCCGCGGACTATGACGGGGACGGAACAAACGGAGATGAATTCGGACAGAGCGCTCCGGCCGATGAAGAAGAGGAGGATTCCCCTGCGGAGTCCGGGGAAGAGGCTGCGGATGAAGAAGTGACATCCGGGGACCTGGAGACGGAAGCCGCGGAAGAAGAGCCGGAGGATGAAGAGATCGAGGAGTATATCGAAGAAGAGATTTTCGAAGAGACTTCCGATGCCGGGGAAGAGGAACCGGAGAGCGCGGATCCCGGACCGGCCGCCGACGTTCCTGTCGATGAGGAGCCGGCGGAATGAAGATCCTGTTTGTTTCTCTCGGCTGTGACAAGAATCTGGTTGATTCCGAGGAAATGCTCTGGGACCTTGCGCAGGCGGGCTACGAAATCACCGATGACGAGGAGGAGGCACAGGCCGCGGTCGTCAACACCTGCTGTTTTATCAACGACGCGAAAAAAGAGAGTATAGAGAGCATCCTCGAACTCGGGGCGCGGCGCGAATCGGGACAGCTGCGCGCCCTGATTGTCACCGGATGCATGGCACAGCGCTACAGCCGCGAAATCCGGGAGGAGATCCCGGAGGTCGACGCGGTGATCGGCACCACTGCACAGGAAACGCTTCTGCAGACACTGGAGGAGGTGCTGGCGGGGATGTCTCCGGCGGCCGGTTCCGCACCGGAATCCGGACAGCCGGCGGAAACCGGAGAACACACGGAAGCCGGACGGCCGGCGGA
>JAUNJS010000149.1:0-1152 GCA_030533125.1 Eubacteriales bacterium
GAAAGCAATTTTCCCATGAAAGCAATTTTTCAGATGCCCGGCTTACCGGTGTCCTTTGGGACGCCATACTGTGTCTCTTGTTTCTCTCCCTTTTTTATTGTTTTCTCTTCTGGTTCCCTCTTCTTGTTCTATCTTTTGTCTCTCTCTACTTTCCGCAGGTAGCGCAGCCTCAGGCGCTGGTTTACAATCTGTACAGAGAGACGGTTCAGGCGCAGCGTCTCTCGTAAAGACGCGGAATATCTCTGTGTCAGAGAGCCATTCGTCACGTTCCACGACGGTTGAACGATTGAACCGGGAAGGACTCCGGATCAGAAGGGCTCGCTCTGACACGGAATCTTGTGAAAGAGAGGTGATTTGCGATGAACCAGTATGTTACAGGCACAGTGATTAAAGAACTGCGCGAAAAAAACAAAATGACGCAGCGTGCGCTTGCGGACAAACTCGGGGTGAGTGATAAGACTGTCTCGAAATGGGAGACGGGAAAGGGATATCCGGATATTACCCTGCTGGAGCCCATAGCCGGGGCGTTCCGGGTCTCGGTCACGGAACTGATCTCCGGCAATCCTGTTCACAATAAAAATGTATCCGCAAACATGCTGCGCTCGAAATACTATGTATGCCCGGTCTGCGGCAATGTGGTCCACAGCATGGGCGAGGCGGTGATTTATTGCCACGGGATTCTTCTTACACCAATGGAAGCGGAGCCGGCGGATGCGCGGCATATGATTTTCATCGAGCGCGCGGAGGATGAATACTATGTGCGGATCGATCACAGCATGACAAAGGACCATTTTATTTACTTCATTGCAGCAGTATCCGCTGACAATCTGCAGCTGATGAAGCTCTATCCGGAAGGAAATGCCGAAGCAAGATTCAAAATCAGGGGAGTCAGAAAAATCTATTTCTGCTGTAATCGAGACGGTCTGTTTTCGATCGATGTCGTAAAAAATGCCGGGAATAATAAGGCCGGGAATTAAGATCAGGGATAAAGAAAAAGGGGAACAGGACAGGTTGCTTCGCGGAAGCGCTTTCTGCAACGATGACGCACAGGTTCGCGGGCGGCGCCGCGCGCCGGGACTGCAGGCACGCAGACGGGCAGGCCGAAGCGCTCGCCCACAGGCGGCGCCGCGCACCGGGACTGCAGGTACCCGG
>JAUNJS010000149.1:1252-7383 GCA_030533125.1 Eubacteriales bacterium
AGGCCGAAGCGCTCGCCCACAGGCGGCGCCGCGCACCGGGACTGCAGGTACCCGGTACGCAAAAGAGACAGAGGATTTCCCTCTGTCTCTTTTTTTGACTGAACAGGATCGGTTTCACGAAACCCCCGCCATGATATTTTATTCTGTGATTGCCCAGACTCTTACCGGCAGGCCGGTGGCGCCTTCGATCTTAGGCCAGGCGGCAAAGAGCACGGCGCCTGCGGGAGCCACCTTGTCCAGGTTGCACATGACCTCGATCTGAAGCTTGCCTTTGGCGAGAACATAACGCTCACAGGCGAGATCCTCTGCTTTCGCCGCTTCTACGGAAGCATCGGTATCCAGTGTCTCGTGACCGTTCGCGGCCGCGTTTCTCTCCTCATAGATATATTTCAGCGCTTCCAGGGACCAGCCGGGGAAATTCTCGCTCCCGTCTTCAGCGATTCCGGAGAGGGCATCCATATCCGGCCAGTTTTTGTACCAGTCTGTCCGGAGCGCTACAAACGCGCCGTCCGGAATCGGTCCGTATTTTTCTTCGTAGTCTTTGATATCCTGCGCGGTCACAGCGTAGTGAACGTCCTGCGCAACCTTATCCGTAATGTCGATCACACACAGCGGGAACACACCCTGCCTGACATCAAAGGCTTCCGACAGTTCTCCATCCTTTACAAAGTGTCCGGGGAAATCAATATGCGTTCCGAACTGTCCGGGGAATTTAAAGGTGTGGATCCGGCAGTCCAGCATGGGGTTCCCCCAGTCAAACACAACTTTACAGAGCTCAACGCTCCCCTCCGGTATTCCGCTCCAGTAAGGACTGTCATTGTTGAGACTGTGGGACAGCTCCACCCATTTCAGTTTTTTCGCTTCCTCCAGCGATTCCCAAAGCTTGTACATATCGGCTCCCTTCTCTTTTTAACCATTTAAATCCTTTGCAAAATATCGTATTCCCAGACAGGAAATCCTGACAGTTTTAATGATAAGAGAACCTTTCACCGGTGTCAATAATCTGTCAGCTGATCAAAGTGTCCGGCCCGCCGGAGGAGGGCGGGAAAGCCTGTCACTTATCAAAACCCGCTTCCGGCGGCTTCATATTTGGACTTCCCCCCGGCCTCGTCCTTGTATCCTCTTCACCGGTTCCGTTTCACTCCTTTTCTCCATACGAGCTCTTTGTGATTAAGATACTCCTCCGGGATGATTTTTTTTCCGTGATTGAAAGCACCTGTGTTCAGGCACACCCGGGAAGAACACTCCGCCGCAGCCTCAAGACCTTTTTTTACTGCGGTCTCATAATAAAGAGGGTCATTTGCCATAGCTTCAGGATCCGACTCCGTACTGTTGTAAAAATGTACCAGGAATGATGCCGCATAGGAATCTCCCGCGCCAAGGGTATCGATGGCGGGCACCAGATGGCTTTGCTGGAACCAGAAATTTCTCCCGTCATAGAAATAAGCCCCCCTGCTTCCATTTGTTGCCACGATATATTTACAGCCGCAGGCATGCATTTTCTCGCAGCAGGGAAGGATCTCATCTTTTGCCACCTGATCCGGAAGAGACATGAATCCGAAGGTGCAGAATTTTGCCAGACCCTCCGCCCACTCTCTGTCATTAATCCACTGATCGGAAAAATCATAGGAGATCGGAACACCGGTCTCATAAAGCACCGGGATTTGTCCATCAAAAAAAGAATTGTTGCTGGTGTGGGCGACGGAAAACTGCCGGATGTACGCAATGTCATCATCATTCAGCAGAAGAGGGTATTTTTTTGAAGCTCCTCCCAGGTTGGAGGCGAAGAAAACACGTTCTCCATTGACCAGCGTGACGCAGGCAAAAGCGTTCGCGGCATGTTCGCGGCGACAGTGACTGCAGTCCACTTCAAGCTCAGCAAGAGTTTTCTGATTATGTTCTGCCGCTTCATCATCCCCAAACACGCCCATATAGGCGGACTCCGCACCCAGCGTCTTCGCGAAAACAGCCACATTCAGGGCTTGTCCTCCCGGAAACATCTCCGCAAGATGGAAATATACATCGCAAACATTATCGCCGATACCAATAAGTCTCATATGTCTAATAATCCTCCTGTCAGAAATACGATAGATCCGGCGAAGCTCCGGCTGTAAAGACAGCCATCGCGGCAGGAAAGGCTGCAAATTGCAGGAATCAGCATGCTTGTGGCCATGGTCTCACGCCCGCAAACACGTAAGAATAAACTGCGTGCTTCTCCGCACTTGCGGGTTCCCGCATCGGTGTTTATTCACAGTTGTATTATAACATCGTAAATACCTTTTTCCAACCTATCCGATAAGATGTTTATAACAAGCTGTTTTACTTGTAAAAAAAGAAGAAATAGTATATATTGTTATATGATGTATTATCATCACAAAGGAGGATATATACGATGAATGTTCAAGAAATTGTTGCCGACATCAAGACAAAGAAACCCGGAATCAAGTCATTGCTTTTTGTGGGCTGCGGCGCTTCCATGTCAGAGCTGTTTCCCGCGAAATACTTTATGAACCGCAATGCGAAAACTCTCCGCTCCAGCATCCATACCGCGAACGAATTCAATTATTCCACCCCTGTTTCCTGTGACGGGACGGCAATCGTGGTAACCTGCTCTCTGAGCGGCACCACACCGGAGACTGTCGCGGCTTCCAGAAAAGCCATGGATCTCGGCGCCACTGTGGTCAGTGTCACGATCGATCCGAATTCCAGGCTTGCGGCCAACTCGGAATATCAGATCATCCACGGATTCTATGCCGGCTATGCCGCAAAGATGGAGAAGATGGGAAATGTCCTCGCTTTCGCCTGTGAAGTACTGAACGCATATGAAGGGTACGCGGACTACGACGCGATGCAGGACGGTTTTTCCAGGATCTACGATCTGATCGAAAACGCTGTCAAATCCCTGACCCCAACCGCGAAAAAATTCGCCGACAGCTACGCCGATGCGTCCCCGATTTATGTCATGGGATCGGGAGCCGCGCAGATGAGCGCGTATTCCTTCTCGATGTTCCTCTTAATGGAAATGCAGTGGATCCCGGCAAGTTCTTTTAATTCCGGCGAGTTCTTCCACGGTCCATTCGAGCTGGTAGAAAAGGATGTCCCCTATCTCCTGCTCATGAGCGACGGACCGACCCGTCCGATGGACAGCCGCGTACTCACTTTCCTTCAGAGATTCGGCGCAAAGGTCACGGTCGTCGACGCCAAAGATTACGGCCTCAGCTCTGTCATCAGCAAGTCTGTCGTCGAGTTCTTCAACCCGATGCTGATCACGGGCATCCTCCGTGTGTATGCCGAGCAGCTTGCCATCGTCCGCAATCACCCTCTCACCATGCGGAGATACATGTGGAAACTGGAATACTGATCATCGCAGTTCGGCTGTCCGACATTGCGTGTGACCAGGTGCCACAGGTCATTCGTTCATGTTCACGATAAAATGCTTTTATGGTTCCTTTCGTTATTCCTTTTGCGAATAGATGATGTTATAAGACCCTCCGGCGGCCCTTGTGCTCCGCGCGTGTATCCCGCTGCAGACGGGAAGCGGACGGAAACAGATGGATCCTGAGGGATCGCGCGTTGAAAAAAGCGGTTCTGTCTCTTAAGGCAGAACCGCTTTCTCAACTACACTTCCGACTGAAGGACACTGCGGGGAGTCTTTCGTCTGCAGGCAGAGCTTGCGCGGTGTCCGATTGCGGCGCCGGAGCTTTTACAGAAAAATAACGTACGACAATCCGATAAAAGGAGATTGAAGACATTGGATGATCTGTTATAATTATCTAAAAAGCATTTATTAACAATCCTATGGACGACGACTATGAATAAAAACTCCGCTACCCCTCTTTATCAGCAGCTGGTTGAGTCGATCAAAGAGCAGATCGCATCCGGCAAGTTAAAAGAAAATGACAAGCTTATGACCGAGCAGGAGTTCAGTGAGGCCTTCGGTGTAAGCCGGATTACCGTACGCAAAGCAATGGAACTGCTCTCTGACGAGGGTTTTGTCGTCAAGAAACAGGGAATCGGAACCTTTGTCGCTTCCAAAAAACTGAACCGTGTCGTGGACAGCATTATGAGCTTCACGGAAACCTGCGAGATGAACGGCAGCAAGGCTTCCGCCGAGCTGCTTTCCCTGGAATGGAAAAAGGCTTCTGTCAGTATCGCGAAGCATCTGGGAGTCAGGGAAGGCGACAGGATTCTCTGCATCCGCCGGATCCGAAGCTGCGACGGATGGAAGGTTATGCTGGAGGAAAACTATTTCCCGGAGAAATACGGATATCTGCTCAACGAGGACCTGAGCGGTTCTCTGTACAATCTGTTAAGGAGTCACGGAACAATTCCGATGCACGCTCTCAAGACTGTTGCCATCTGCTTCCCGATGAGAAAAGAACAGGAGGCCCTGGAGGTCTCCGAAAGCCAGCCGCTCCTGCTCCATAACGACACAGTAATGGATGCTGACCGGAATGTGATTCATTACACAAAGCTGATTATTAACCCGGAGCACTATACTCTGACAATCGTCATCTGAAGAACCAACAGCATAATGTTATATTACAAGCAAAACCCCTTTCGAGGGGTTTTTGTTTATTTTGCACAAAACATAAACTATTATTCACCATTAAAATTACAAAATAACTATTTATTGAAAATATAAGTTGTTAGCCATTAAATGATGTTATATAATGACTTTATCAGAGCATACATATAGAAGTGTATGGAAAAGGAGGTCATTATGAAGAAGAAAATCAAACGTTTATTAGCAGTCGGACTCGCTGCTGCACTGGTAATCTCCCTTGCCGCCTGCGGATCCTCAACCTCCGGTTCATCCGGCAGCTCCTCGGACCAGGCGTCCGGCACGGAAGCCGCAGCGGACAGCAATGTGAAGACTATCAAGTTCTTCCATCGTTTCCCCGACGATCCCGCGAACTCCTTTATCGAAGAGAAGATCGCAGAGTATGAAGCGGCGCATTCCGATATTGACATTGTCATTACCAGCGCACAGAACCAGCCCTTTAAAGAGAAGATCAAGACGGTCGTCGGAACCGCGGAAGAGCCCGATATCTATTACAGCTGGGCAGGCGAGTTCTCAGAGAGATTTATCCGCGAAAACCTGATCCTTGATCTCACCCCGTATCTGGAGGCGGACAGCGCGTGGAAGGACAGCCTGATCGAGTCTCAGATGGTGAACTACACAACCGCAGACGGAATGGTTTACGGGATTCCTTTCCGTCTCGACGGAAAAGTATTCGCTTACAACCGTGACATCTTTGACGCGCTTAAACTGGAAGTCCCTGCGACATGGGATGAATTTAAGGCGGTTCTGGAGAAGATCAAGGCGGACGGCACCTATACCCCTCTGGCGGAAGGAAACCAGGATCAGTGGCCGGGCGCGCATTACATCGGAACGCTGAACCAGATGCTGGTTGCCGACGATGTAAGGGCGGCGGACTTTGATCCCGCCACCGGAACCTTTACCGATCCCGGGTATGTCAAAGCTCTTGATCTGTATCAGGAACTGGTTCCCTACATGAACATCGGCGTCAACGGCATGACCCATGACATGGCCCGCCAGCTGTTCACGACAGGACAGGCTGCAATGTGCTACATCGAACTTGTTGAGATCACCAACCTCTATCAGGAAACCGAAGGAACCGATTTCAACTGGGGTATGTTTGTTTTCCCGACTGTCGAGGGCGCCGGAAATCCCGACATCCTCACCGGCGAACCGGAAGGATTCGTAGTATCCGCAAATACGAAGTATCCCGATGAGTGCGTAGAGTTCCTGAAGTGGTTCCTTGGTCCTGAAGTCGGCGCGCAGCAGGCGGAAGTTGTCGGCTGGTTCAACGCGTCCAAAGGTATTGCGGACAATCTTGACGACGAAGGTCTGGTCGAGGCTTACAACCTTATCATGAACGCGGAAAAGATGGGACCGTGGTTCGACGCTTCCCTGTACTCCACCGTCTGCGAGGAGTACCTGCAGCAGATCTCCGATATCACCAACGGCGATGTTTCTTCCGAAGACGCCATGGCCAAGATCCAGGCGACAGCCAAAGAAGCGCAGACATTGGTTAAATAATCAGTAAACCGCGAGTATTTCCATATAACTATTCGCTGCTGCTGCCACAGATGGTACATCAAAT
>JAUNJS010000150.1 GCA_030533125.1 Eubacteriales bacterium
TATATATATCTTCTAAGCATGCCCATACAGAGGCGATAGTTACAAGACAAGTAATCTGATCATAGAAGTCCACAGTAGATAAAATGGATAATTTATCTTTTAATATAGAGTTTTTGGAGATGTTCATCTCATTTATGATTGAAAGAATATCTTCCTGGTATCGACGAAGATTCTCGGCTTCCATAAAAGACAACAAAGTCTTAAGATTGTCATTTAATGTCTTAGTAAAAGGAAGAGAATAAAAGTCATAATTACCGGTTTTGGCTTCTTTAATAATCTGGTCTTTGATACGAGTGTAATATTTGAGACCATAATTATCGCTATACTTAAAGAAACGAGAGAACATGTTAGGAATCATGTCATCTGTCATATCTATTTGGTAAGGCATCATCCGATAACATTCCGGAATAAGCATACGAAAAAGGATTTTCTGCTTTCGTATGCTTTTTTTATTGGAATTTGTTTCACCAAATTTCGTTGTCTGACTGTCTTCAGCATGAATATGTTTATGTAGATAATCTGGGTCCTTTGCAGTAATGGCAGTAATCAGATTGTTTCGGATTAAAGAGGGGAATATCCTTTCCCATGTTATTTGAAGAGTCGACATAAAAACCTCCTGGATTTGGGGTGGTTATAGTTATTTAAATCAGTTCAACTTCCGTGTACATTTTACTACGACCGCTTGTAAAACAACAGCAAAATGTTTCAAGAGGTCAAAATTATTTCAACAGTAAGTGCGGAGATACTAATTACATCATAGCTCTGAAACTTTTGCTCCATGGTTAAAATATTCATCAGGAAAACTTCAGCACAGAGGGATGGCAAGTTTCAAAACAATTCCAAACAGGTTTCTTTCGAGGAAATGGCTGTCGGTCGATGAAACAAGATTGCTATGCGAGACTGTACCTGTAACAAAAACATGGATTTCAGCAGAAAGGGAGCATTCATATGTTGAAAGCAAATGCACTTTGCGCAGTGAATGTTAATGCTGCTCCGGAGATTAAGCCGCTTATCTCGGCATTGAGTACTTCAGATCCGCCGGCTGACACGTCAGGTAAAGGACTTCAAAGCCTGATCAGGGGCATGCAGAACATTGTAATCGAGTCTGTCGGAAGCGATGAAAAGATACCGGAAGCAGTTGGACAGCTGGCGGTAAAAATGATGAAGAACAATGATCACATCAAGGATCTGCTGCATGATCTTCGCCAGCTTTATATTCGTGGACAGAGAGACTTCCGCCTGTCACTCTCCGGCAAAAGTGAAATGGAGAAGAAACAGATCATCTCATTATTTCAGGACATGGCTGGTCTGGTCAGCAACGTCCGTTATCTTCCGGAGTTCCAGACGCTCAATGGCTCTCTGGTTGTTATGCCGAAGGCTCAAATGTTCCTGACAGGTCAGTATCTGGAGATAGCAGCACATCAGACTATTAAGGGTGTTCTTCAGGAACTATCAGTAAAACATCATGCGGATTATGAGATTTATCGGAATGTCCGCGTAGCAGACAGAGAAGGCAAGCTGAAGAATGAGTTCGACATAGCATTTCAATTCAACGGAATCTGGTACATCGTCGAATGCAAAAGCGGCAAATGCTTCTCTGATTGGGGAAGCTTTGCAGAACTGGGAATGACCTACAATATCGTTCCGAATCGTCTGCTTCTGGTGGATTCATATATCTCCGACAGCAGAGCGGCCTGTATCGAATATTTCTGTGACTACTATGTATGCAATCTGTCGGCAAACACCCTTCAGGAGAAGGTAACGAAGATGGTCATTCATGACATTGCAGAGTGAAAGGAGCGTGCCATACATGAAGAAGACGGAAAAGTTCAATGACATTGTAAATTACAGCGACAGAGCCTTTGATTATGGTTTCAGAGCAGATCATGTACCGGAGACACCGGTGTATGCAGCCCGTGAGGGTGAAGAAGTCTTCATAACGGCGCTTCCTTACAATGGTACGCCGATTGAAGAAATTGAAGATTTGTTTGATGCAGTGGACTTTGCAATGGTTGAGGAACTGGGACGAAGCAGATATTTAAGCTCATTACAGATCTATCAGTATGTCAGACTTCGCGGGCTTACAGTTCAACGGCAAGGCATTCGCAATCGTCTGAATAAGATGAAGAAATTAAGACTGATCCGAGAGTATGATTTAAAAGTACCGGAAGCGGAAAGTGGCTTGAAAGCATACGATCTGGATTATAAAGGCTTCCAGATTGCCCTCCACAGGGGAGTGCTCTTTCATAAAGGTAACAGATATCTAAGTAACAAAAAGAAACAGGAACTTGATAAGTTTGACACAAGTGAAGATATCAAGCGGATTCTCGTCGGCAATATGATCGTGCTCGCCAGTTTGATGAATAATGTCTCCTGCAAACGCTTTGGAATCATGGAAACGATGCGCCCGACACAGGAGTTTCCAATTACAGACGGCTGTATTATTCGGACCGCTGCAAATATTCAGCTGGATGAGGAGTCGATTCTTCTGTATGAGGTGGTCAGATCCGGCCCTCACGCGATGCGCAAGCTGGCAGATAAGGTGAGCCGGTATTACACGCTGATCAATGACACCCGGTATCTCGAAAATAACTATTATGGTTACAAAGCAGTACCACAGCTTATTATTTGCGGCGAGTGTTACGACCATTGTGTAAAGATCGACCAGTATCTGCGCAGCAGAAATCTGATAAATAATACAGACAGCCTGCTATATACAGAAGATCTATTCTATGTTCGGCGGACGTTACAGACTTTGTATGAACTGGATGAGACGGGAAAACGTACCTGGTACAGTCTGCCGGAACGGAAGGTGTTTACAGATATGGAAAAGATTGCATAGCGTGCTCATTAACATCTCAGGAAGAGGGAGTCTAACATAGTCTGTTGGAAACGAAGGCCATGATTAACAAACTACTGGCATTCCATACAGGTAAACCAAAAGAAGAAATGGACGAACTGACATCCTATGACCATTACTTCTCAGCCAAGGAAGCGGTTAAGATGGGACTTGCGGATGGCATCAGGAGATTT
Organism: Eubacteriales bacterium; assembly: GCA_030533125.1. Classification (GTDB taxonomy): domain Bacteria; phylum Bacillota; class Clostridia; order Lachnospirales; family Lachnospiraceae; genus CAG-791. The sequence continues at coordinate 3,034 of JAUNJS010000150.1, forward strand.
AAAGAAATGATGGAGGGCTGTGCATGATCAATACTGATGGACAGAATGATGTTGATGATATCTCTTTCGAGGAGATGATGCAATTAAAGTCAGGTGACAATAACGATGCCGACAGGCTGATTCTCGGAGACGGTGAGAACTGTGTTTTCAGTTCAGATTCGAGCAAGACAGGTCTTAATAATAATATCCTTGTGATCGGCACCTCCGGTTGCGGCAAGACTGTCAGCATCTTGGAGCCGCGTATTCTGGAGACATTTAACAAGAGTCTCATTGCCACAGTGACGAAACGAAGGATCGTGAACAAATATTCGGCAGTGATGAAAAGACGAGGCTATAAAGTCCTGGATTTGAACTTTGTACATCCAAGTGAGGGTACCTGTGGTTACGACCCCATGATGTATATCGGCTCTTATAACGACATCACATTTCTGGCTCGAAGCATCGTCCTTGCCAATCCTCAGAAAGCCCATTCAAACGCAGATCCATACTGGGATGACGGTGCAACAAGCCTGTTCAGTGCGGAACTGTGCTATACATTGCAGACGAAAGAAAACCCGACTTTCGCAGATGTGCTGGAATTTCATAACAAGCTGACTTTTGAAGAGAGAAACGGTGTCATCACTACGAACTATGACAGGAAGTTTGAGTATCTCGCAGAGAAGGATCCATCCTCCTTTGCAGTGTCCTGTTGGAAATCATTTAAACAGCTTCCCATAAAGACGGCTTCCTGTATCTTCTCAGCACTGAACACCACAATTGACTCTGTCTTCACTCCGGAACTAAAAGAGATGTTCCGTATGGAGAAGATGGTGGATTTTGAAAAGCTTGCATCAGAAAAGACCGTCCTGTTTATAACAACAAGTCCGGTGAACGCCTCTCTGAACAGTTTTATTTCGTCCTTTTATGGAACACTTTTTAAGGAACTCTTTGAGTTCGCAGAAGATCAGACGGATGGAAAGCTGCCGATACCGGTCGATGTTCTTGCAGACGATTTCGCAACCGGCTGCCCCGTGCACATGTTCGACCAATATGTGTCGATTTTTCGGGAAAAAGCACTCTCTGTCACTATTCTGATCCAGTCAGAATCACAGTTAAGTTCACTTTATGGCAGTGATAAGGCAACAACAATAATAAATAATTTTGACACGATCGTTTTCCTTGGATCTATGGATATTGAAACTGGCAGAAGCATTTCACTGAGAGCAAACAGACCACTCGATGATGTTCTGTACATGCCTATTGGTTCGGAGATCATTTTTCGGCGCGGCACAAAGCCCATCTTTACAAAGAGATACAACATTTTCCAGAACGAAATGTATAAAAAAGTGACGGCGGCGTATGAGAAACGTGTTGAAAAAAAAATGTCACAGGCCACACGATAGAAAGGGACCAGTTGTATGAGAGATGCTCAAAAAGTAAAAGAGAGAAGTGAAATCAATATGAGACTGGTACAGGAGGAAATCACCAGGAAAGCGGGGAAAAATGAGAGGAAATAGGCGTTTGGATTTTCTGAAGAGTATACGGCTTCCAGTGGAGGAGAGGAAAAAGAATGATTGGAACGAGCAGGAAACTCAGAGCAGTCAGGCACATAAGATGACCAAGCAAGAGGAAATTGATCTGCAAAAAGAGCTCGAGAGACGCTTTGATGAACTCTTCGGCGCTACATCGGAGGACTAAGGAGCAACCAGCAGTCCGGATAGATAAGATATCAAGTCCTGGTTTTTCTGCAGTATATAAAATTTCATTCTTCATTATCTATAGGCGCTTACAAATGAGTTCTTGCGCAAAATGGCAAGATTTTGTGAGCGCCAGTTCTGCTTTTTGCGGGTTAGGTTATGGATGTCGAAATGGCTGAACCTGTATAAAGGGTGTGTTTAGAATTTAAACCGTTAATCAGAGTGAGTTCAAGTCCCAACAGGAATACTTATGCGGGAGTTGTGGAATTGAGGTCCCCCGGACCTCGTGCGGCTCCGGACGTCCAGCGCCTTTCAGCTCCACTTTTGCCTGCTCCATCACCCGGTCAGGATGGATGATCAGAAACTTCCGGATATCCCGGTTCCTCTTTTCCATGCATACTCCGATCATAAACGAACCTTTCACCGCCCCAGAAGGAAAAACCAGGAATTTAACGCCTTCGGCTTTCCTGCATGGATTCAATTTTACCATCCCCCCATATCTTTATCAAAACCATAGCAGGACGCGGCGCACTTCCAGCGGATTTTTGCCGCCTTATATGCTATTATGTTTGATGAAGCAGACTGACTTCAGGAGAGTTCCATGGAAAAGAAAAAAACATCCCGGATCAGGAACGGTCCGGGGAAAAATGACATTGTCCCGTTATGTTCGACGAAGTGTATGGATAGATAGAATCGGTATTTGCAAGCAAGGATGGTGGACATGGTTACAGCATGATACGAGAATGATTGGAGGTACACTATGAAAATTCCCGGTTTTCCTGTTTTGTGGTTTCCGCCCCTGACTTTTTACAAAGAAGGCGGTGAGATCGATTATGACAGAATGAGCGTCCAGCTGAAAAAAATACGCCCCTTCTGCAAGGGCGTACTGGTGCCGGGCTCTACCGGAGACGGCTGGGTCCTCGGAAGGGAAAAATCGGAGGATCTCGTGAGATTTTTTCTGAAAAGTGAGGGCTTTGACCGGTTTGACATCATGATCGGCGCGCTGATGCCCACCGCAGATGAAACACTGGCTTCCGTCAGAAGATGGTGCGGGATTCTGCGGGAAGTATCCGGGAAAGCAGCGGACAAAGAGGCGATGGAAGCACTCGGGGTGAAAGCATTCGTCTTCTGCGTCCCTGCGGGAATAGAAAGCCCGCAGAGGCAGAAACAGGAAATGGGACAGATCCTCAAGACTGGACTGCCGATGGCTTTTTACCAGCTTCCGCTCGTGACGGGCGTGACGGTCGCACCGGAAGTGGTAGCGGAACTTGCCGGAACATACCCCAACCTGATCGCCGCCAAGGACAGCGGCGGAAAGGACGAGATGGCAGAGTCCGGGATCCTGAAGGACAGGCTGATGCTCCTGCGGGGAGCGGAGGGGGATCCGACTGAGATGCTCCTGGGCAGCGAACCGGTCTACGACGGCCTGCTCCTCTCCACTGTCAACTGCTTTGCCGAAAAATACTGCGGGATGCTGGAGGGGAAACTCGAGTACCGGGATTTTGGCGCCGTCATAGAAGGGGCGTTCGCCGCGGTGCAAACCCCGGTTTCAAATGCCTTCTCCGACGCGGTCAGGGCGATCTGCCACGTACAGGAGTATGGCGATGCGGCACCGGAAATCCCCTGCTACTGCTATAATGGCGAAACACTGCCTGTCGACCTGATCAAAAAGGTGCGTGAACTCATGAAATGACCGCCTGCCGGGCTGAAACCGGATTTTCGATCGGAATCAAAGTCGAGGGCATGCTGGATATACAGATGGACGACAGTCAGGGCTCCATGGAAAGAAATAGAAACATCCATTTATGGAGGATTATAACTTTATGGAAATCGTCATCTGGCTGATTGTGATGATCCCTGTCAGCGCACTTTTATCAGGGATCGGTATATATGCCTGGAACAGAAAAAAGCCTATGTGGTTCTGGTCCGGAAGTACAGTTGATGAAGCCGAGATATCAGATATACCGGCCTATAACAGGGCGAACGGAATTATGTGGATCTGCTATTCTGCTGTTTTCTGGATCAGCGCATTTTTGGGAATTTTTCGAATAGATACTGCAGGACTCGTCCTTGCGGTTGGATGTCTTGCCGGAATCCCTGTTCTTATCATAGCTTATGGAAGAATATACAAAAAATACCGAAAATAACAGGAATATTCCAACACTGTCCGGTCAGGCGAAATACCGGTGTTCAATCTACCGGGTGCAGTTTAGACCGGATGTTGTATGAGACAGTTTCATGTTGCAGGAATGGAGGCAGGATGCGGCAGGAAGTATACGACTACATTAAAAAGAAATATAAAGTGCTGCCGGAGTTCCCCTGGCGCAGATATCCCGGGAATGCGGTCTTCCGTCATGCAGACAGCCGGAAGTGGTTTGCGCTTGTCATGGACGTGGAGGGTGACAAAGTCGGCGTTCCGGACACAGCATACGTGGATGTGATCAACCTGAAGGTGGATGACATGTTCTTCCGGGACATGATCATACAGGAGCCGGGTATTATGCCTGCGTATCACATGAATAAGCTCCACTGGATCACAGTGCTCCTTGACGGCAGCGTGCCGAAGGAAAAGGTCTTCGATCTGATCGATATGAGCTTCATAGCCACGGCTTCCGCAAAGAAGAAGGAAAAGTTACGCCCTCCGAAAGAATGGATCATCCCGTCGAATCCGG
>JAUNJS010000151.1 GCA_030533125.1 Eubacteriales bacterium
TGTGCGCCCGATTTCTACCTGTGCGGCCGGACCGGCAGGACGATCCGGCCGTACAGGTAGTTTTTCTTTTCTCGGAGCTATAGACAGGGATCAAAAAGGATTAAAAATGATCAAAAGGCGTAGGGATTAAATCCGTTGACGGCCATGATGAACCAGGCGGCCGGCGCGATGTGGGGATCCGTCGAGTACTCCCACGGGCTTCCGTCGAACAGATCCATTCCCGTCGAGAGATGGTCATTGGTGGCTGCGGGGAAGAGGCCGCTGTCCAGCTGGATCGACTCCAGCGCTTCCATGGCCTCCCGGTATTTCTCCTCCTCGCCGAGACCTCTGTACATCAGTGCCGTATAGGCTGTGCCCTCGGCCCACCATCCGCCGTTTTTATTCTCCCGGCAGAAAGGATATCCGCCCTCCGGGGTTTTCATGGATTCAACCACCTTCAGGGCGTCCTCATACGGCGCGAAATCCCCGCCGAGCGCCATGGCGCACCACACCTGGGCGTCGAGAACGACGACGCCGGAATTGGGTGTGACACCGTCCTCGAGGGTTCCTGTCATAAACAGCCCCCGCTCCCCGTCGTACATATCCTCGATGAAACCGCGGGCGCTCTGCGCCGCTTCGCGATACTTGTCCTCGCCGGTATATTCATAGAGCGCGGAAAATGCCGAGAACGCGTCGATGTTGTGCTCGATCGACTTGTAGGTAAAGGGATAAACCGTCGGCGGATCTCCTTCTTCCCAGCCGTCGAAACCTCCCGTGAAACCTCTGCCCCCGTCCGAACAGGTCTCGATTACCCAGTCCATCAGGGCACCGGCCGTCTCCAGATATTTTTTCTCTCCCGCCGCCCGGTAATACTGCAGAAGCGCCAGCGCCGCGTAAGAGGTATTGCCCACGTTGCTGCCGACCTGGTACCGGTCTTCATACCACTCCCGGGTCTCCGGATCGTACCATCCGGGGAGCCTCGCGCCGCTCTCCCAGCCGGGAGGCGGCTGAATATCGCCGGCGGCATAGGCGTTGCGCACCCGCATCGCGGAAGATCCGCCGCCCGCGGCGGAGTCCCCCTCCGGGGTCACTTCCGGGGCCTCCACGGAATTCTCCGCGGCGTTTTCCCCGGCGAGAAGAAGCGCCCTGTCGTTTTCAATCGCATAGACAAAGGCATCCAGGATTTCCTTTGCCTCCTCCAGCCTTCCCTCCGACAAAAAAGCCATCGCGGCGAGCGCGTTGTCATAGGTGAAGGCTACATTTTTAATATAGACGTTTTCCGTGTCATAGGAACGCAGCAGCACCGGGGCCGTCTTCGCGCTCCGGATGTCGCCGGTAAACCGGATCTCGTCCAGATAAAAAACGTTGTCCGCATTCCCGTCCATCTCGTCGTTCAGCACATATCCGAAGCCGCAGACGATGGAGCTCAGATCCACATCCTCCAGCGGAATGACATACTCTTTCCACTCCTTTGTCAGCGTAATCTCTCCGGCCGATTGTTTGCGCGCGCTGTCCGGATACTCCACAGTCGTAAAATTATACTTCGCGTCATATCCGAAACCTGCGGTGAAGAATTCGACGGTCTCCCCGCCGTGCTCTCCCCTCGCGTAAAAACGGAGCGCGTCCGCGCCGGACAGGTCGAGCCCCTGCCCGTCCATGCTGCCGTCATTCAGAAGCGGCACGCTCTCTCCCCGCGGGAGATATCCGTTCAGGAAAAGCCAGCCGCCCCAGTCGCCCTCCCGGGTGATCTGTTCGCACCGGATGCAGCTGGAGCCCTCACGGGGATTGTCCTGCCAGTTCTCATCCATGTCCAGAACCAGGCTCTCGTCCACTCCCGTCATCTTCGCCTTCTGCGTAAAGTGATTCCGCGTCAGCCCGAAATCCTTATAGACATAAACCGCCTCCCGCTCCTGATCCATCCGGGACTGCAGGCCGGAAAGCGCCGCGTCCTTCGCGGCTGCATAGGCCTCGTCGGCAGACAATGTGCCGGCAGTAGATGCCCCGGAAGAGGACGCGTCCGGAGACACTGCGCCCGCGGATGACGCCCCGGCAGAGGACGCGTCCGGAGACGATGTTTCCTGCTCCCCGCGCTCCGCGGCCGCTGTGCGCAGAAGCCCGATTCCGCACGCGTTTCCCGCCGTCAGGATAAGCGCCGCGAGGATGGCAATTCCCTTATATAACCTGTAGAATCTTTTTTTCATATGCACCTCCTGCGCCCTCCGGATCCGAAGCGTCGTCCCTGTTCACGCGGGCTGCGTAACTGAATTCTGCCCTGTGAGACCGGAAAAAAAGACACGCCGTATGGAGCACTTGTTTGCGCGGCAGCCCTTACAAAAGACACGCCGTATGGAGCGTCTGGCTGCGCGGCAGCCCTTACCCTTCTGCGCAGCCGCTTCCGGGAAGACCTGTCAGCTTTGCTCCCGATACACAACATCCGGTTGATTGTCTGTCAACAATTTTTGCTTCCGGAAAGACCCGTCAGCTTTGCTTCCGACGCTCTTTTCGCGACCTCCTCCTCGAGGAGGCCAAGGCTGTCTGTCCCCCGGTAAATAATCGATTCACTGCTGTATGACAGCAGTTCCCCGGTGGATTCCCGGCTGAAATAAACAGTCGCGAGGTCCCTCTTCTCCTGATCAAAAACAAACTCGATCTGAATGTCGTGAAAGGCGAATTTCATATTTACATGTTTCCACCCTATTTCCTTCCAGACGGTTTCCTTCAGCCTTTCCACTTCCCTGGAGGCCCTTTCGGGGATCGCCTCAGTGATCAGGCTGTCAAGGTCCTCCGCCGTGATCCGGATGGTCTTCCGGGTGAATGAAGAATAGGGAATGTCCAGAATCATTTTTACCGAAAATCGCATCGCATCCTCCCCTCTGCGGCTTTGCCTTCTGTTCACAGCCACCCCATCAGCTTCGTCTCAGGCTTCCGGACAGGGCTTCAGGCAGCGCTTTGCCTTCTGCTCACAGCCACCCCATCAGCTTCGTCTCAGGTTTCCGGACAGAGCTTCAGGCAGCGCTTTGCCTTCTAATCACAGCCACCCCATCAGCTTCAGCACCGTAACAAGAATAAACAGGGATGCCGTACTCAGGACGCTGGTCCACACAACCAGCTGCCCCGCCAGGGAATAATCGGCTTTCATCTCCCTCGCCATGATCGCCGAAGCTGTTGCCACAGGAGATCCGAGAAGCGCGATCAGCATCGCGACGAGCCCCGGTGTAAGCGTGATGATTCCCGCCTTCTGCGCGAGATACAGAATCAAAAAGCCGACAACCGGCGCTCCGACCAGACGCAGAAATGTTCCGCCGATCAGTTCCTTCATAAAACCGCGCGCGTCGCTGAGAATCAGATTCGCGCCGAGGACAATCAGCGCCAGCGGCGCCGCCATCCGGCTCAGATATGTCAGGGCGGAATAAAGCCACGGAAGCGTGCCCGAGATGGAGAATACCGGCAGACCGTCCGCCCCTGTGGGAATCACCTGCCGGATCACCAGCGCCAGCCCCCCGGCCAGGATCCCGTGGATCATGGGGTTGAGCGCCATGCTGCGCAGAATGCTGCCGACAGTGGGCTTTTCCTCCGAATCGGAATAGACGCTCAGCGCCAGCACGCTGACCACATTGAAAAAGAGAACGGAAGGCAGCTGGAAGATCGCTACCATCGCAGTTCCCTCGCTTCCCGCCAGCGCCTCTGCCAGCATCATCCCGATGATCGCGTAGTTGGAGCGGAATGTCACCTGGATCAGGACGCCTTTTCGATCCCTCTTGTCCGTCAGAACCCCGGCTATCCCCCATGCCATCAGGGCGAGAAAGGTAAGGATCAGCATGACAACGCCGATCAGCCTCAACGGCAGACCGTTGGACAGATCCGCGTTGTACAGGTTGATAAACAGCATGGAACTGTATCCGTATTTGAAATTGAAGCGGTTGATTTCAACAAGGGTCTGTTCATGAAAAAAACCCTTCCTTCTGCCATAATACCCCAGCAGGATCAAAAGCAGGATCGGAAGGACCGCGTTCATTGAGAATAGAAAAACTGTCAGCATCGTATTTGAATTCCCCCTTAAGGCCCCCCCTAAGACAGACTGCGCTGCTGAATCTGTTTATTTCTGCCGGTCATTTTTAATTATAAAGATACGGGGAACTTTCCGCAACAGGAATTCCGCCCTGCGAGATTGAAGCAAAAGACAGGTTTTTTCGCTTGAACACGCAAAAAACACCTCGCGTTTCGCACCCGACTTACTGACCTTGCGGCCTGATCCGCAACAAGACATCCCGGACGAAATACTTTTCCCCAAATAACAGACATACCGGGCGAAATGCTTTTCCCCTAAAGAAAAGCATCCCGGACGAAATACTTTCCCCTATAAAAATGCAGAAAGCATACCGCGCCGCTGTTATCTGTGCCATAATTAGAGTAAACGAACAAAACACTCGCGTTTTGATTCGTTAACCGCGCCGGATTTACGCTGCGGAAGCAGCATTATTCCGCCGAAAAATCGTGCGCATACTATATGTAAAGCATGTAAAGCGCCATGCCGGGGCTTCCCGGCCCCACGGAGGATAAGCAGTCGAAAGGAATGGTAAAAAATGAAAAAACTTGCGGTCTATTTCCCCGGGATCGGATATACCGTTGACAAGCCGCTGATGCACTACAGCCGGAGGCTTGCGGCGGGGCTGGGGTACGAAGTCCTGCTCCTTCCCTACAGCGGATTCCCGCCGAAGATTCTGGGAGATCCCGGGAAGATGCTCGCGTCCTTCCGGATCGCGCAGGAACAGGCAGAGAAAATGCTTGCTGAAATCGACCTTACGGACTATGACGACATCCTGTTCATCGGGAAAAGCATCGGCACTGTCGTCGCGGCAAAGATTGCTTCCGAAAGTCCGGCGCGCAGCCGCATAAGGCTTGTTCTCTACACGCCGCTTGAGGAAACCTTCTCCTTCTCTTTCGGGAAGGCGGTCGCATTCACCGGCACGGACGACCCGTGGGTCGGGCGGGAAAAAAGCCGCATCGCCGGTCTTTGTAAAGAAAGAAACATCCCCTGTCACCAGATCCCTGGCGGGAACCACTCCCTGGAGACTCCGGACCTTCAAGAGGACATAAAAAGCCTGGAGCGGGTCATGAAGGAGACGGAACTGTTCCTGCGCTCCATGTAAAACGCAGGATGCCGGGCAAATAAATGCGCCGGCTGACGCATTTATTTGCCCGGCTGTCCTTAAAAATCCTTCAGCTGTATCTGTGCCCGGGCGGATTTCCCTGTTCTGCGGTCCACAGCCTCCAGAACCATCAGCCCGCTCTGATCGATCTGCATTGTAAGGACTGTTTCGTCCCCCTCCTTTCCCCCTTTGATTCCCGTAATGGTGATATCTCCGATATATGTTCCCTGTTCGGGGAGGTAAACCTCATCTGTACACTCCGACTCGTAAATCGCGATATAAGTGTCGTGATCCCCGTTCCGGAGCCTCGTCGATGTAGAAGTCCCTTTCGCCGGAAGCTCTCCGTCCTTGTAGACGATGTTCCAGATCCGCAGGCGATCCGGGTCGTGGTAACGCCGGTAATCCTCCACATAACGCGCTCCGTACGAGTATTTACAGATGTCCCTTAAAAACCGCTTGTTCTCCAGTTGTTCCGCGTAAATTGCCGCGCCGAAAGCGATTGCCTTCTCCGGCTGGAAAACTTTCACGGGGATTTCCGGATACTGCTGTTCAAAGGATTTCCGGATCTGCGGCATATTGGAACTGCCGCCGACACAGACAATGTAGTCGATCTGCGCGTTACATTTTCGTATCAGTTCTTTTACGATGGTCATGGTGTTCTGCAGGAGCTCTGCCGTCGCCTCTTCAAATTCCTCCGCGGTTATCACACAGGAATATGTTTTACCGGCAATACTGACAGTCGCCCGCGCCGACGGCCGGGTGGTCAGTATGTGCTTGACTTCGACCGCCTGTCTGCGGATCCTGTTTTCCGTATCGGCGTCGCAGCCGTCCCTTCCGATCTTTTCATTCAGTTTTCTGCGGATGACCTCCGCGAGGACCCCGTCCCAGTTCCTCCCGCCGATCCGCTCCATTTTCGAATCAAGAACCCGGTACCACGCCTCCGCTTCCCTGTCCGCGCGGACAATCGCGACGTCACAGGTTCCGCCGCCCAGATCGTAGACCAAGATGGTTTTCTTGTCGCTCGCGCCCGGTGCGTTAAAATAGGCGATCGCCGCCGCGACCGGCTCCCGGATGAATCCCAGCACGTTCAGCCCGGCCCCTCCGGCGCATTCGGGACGCTGCGCCGCTTCCCGGATCATGCTCAGCTCGCGGAGATCGAACGCGGCGGGGACGGAGATAACCGCCCCGTCAATGCTCTGTGAAGACAGCTCCCTTCGCTCGCTCTGTTCCTGCGCCACCCGCGTGATCTCGCGAAAAATATGCCCGATGATTTCCTTTTTGCTGAACGTCCTTCCGTCTGCCGTGAAGGAATCCTCATGCGCGCGAATGTCCATCTTGATATCCCGCCTGACGTTCATCGGGTAGAATTCCGCATTGTATTCCGCATCCTTTCCAATCTGAATCCCCACTTCGGAATCATAGTAGAACACTGACGGAATCCCGTACTCCCCGTTCGGCAGAAGCGTATCCGCCGATCCGTTGATCACGCCCGCGGGCAGGGAAAAACTGGTCCCGAAATCAATTCCAATCTTCATGTTTTTTCCTTCTTCATCAGAGACCGAAAAGCCGCTCCTGTTACCTTCGTCAGAGACCGAAAAACTGCTCCTGTTTTCTCTGCCTTTTTTAATCGGGCTGCTGCGCGGGTAGATCTATTTCCACCCGGGCCTTTTCAAGGACCTTGTCTTTATACACAAACCCGGGACGCGCCACTTTCGTGATCCGGGAGCCCCTGGAGGGGCGGACGCCCGGCGGCGTCCGGTGGAGCTGTGGATCGTACCGGACATTGACATCGCAGATCTGAGATGCCCCCAGCATCGCAATTGACTGCAGGATGTTTTCCCCGAAAATGCCGCAGCTCTCGATCAGATCTTCGTAGCCGCCCGGATTCCCGGAATCCGGGTGATACTGCAGTATGTCATCAACCTGGCAATACAGCGCGATCAGCTGCTGCACTGCCTCCTGCACAAAGCTGTATTCAACGCCCTCCCGAATCTCCCTGATCTGCTTCAGGCCGTCCTGCATCTTCCGCTGCAGGTCAAGGATCCCGTCCAATATGTTTTCATCCGCCGCCGCACGTTCCGACGCGAAGCCGCATAGCTTTTCCCTGAGGTCGGAAACCGGAAACGCAGGGACTTGTGTTTCGCCGACGACGGCATTTCCCTGCGCGCGCTTTGCGGTTCCTTCCGGACCCCCCCTGCCGGCATCCGCTCCGCCGCCTGCGCGAAGATCCGTTTTCTCTTCTTCCGTTTT
>JAUNJS010000506.1 GCA_030533125.1 Eubacteriales bacterium
CTGTCTGTGCATGGCTCATTGCTAACGCGCAAATTCCAGCTTGCCGATATGTTTCCGCTAATGGGCAAAATGGCAAAAAACCGTCGATAAGTTCCTGGAGCCGATTAGCGAACAGACGGAGGGAATGGGTATCAATCTTATTTCCTCGTGCCATGTTGAGACTGTATGCCTCTTGTACCACCAAAAGAAGGATTTCATCTCAGTGCCCTATGAACCGAAAGATGCGGAGTATCTGAAGCAGAATAAGTGTATGACGCAAAATTGAGATTTGCAGGAGAAAAAGATATGGTAAGAAATATTCAGGCTCAAGATGCACAAGACTTGGAGTATATCTGCAAGATGTCTTTAGGCCACGAAACGATCGCCGCGCTTCTTGAACAACGCATCAAGGAGTTATCCAACAACTCAAACTACTCTCTTTTGGTATACGAAGATGACTCTACACATCAGGTTTTAGGATTCCTCCAAGCTGAACAGTATAATCTGCTTTATGGTGGCAATGGCTGGAATATCATTGCTCTGGCAGTTTCTCCCGAGGTGCAGCATCAGGGCATAGGGCAACAACTCCTCACCGCAATCGAAGATCGGGCGTCGAAGGAAGGGTATACGTTCATTCGACTGAACTGCAATATTACTCGCACAAATGCACATTTTTTCTATCAGCACATGGGTTATTCTTGCGACAAAGTACAAAAACGTTTTATGAAAGCCATCGGATAACAATTATAATTCCAGTTTATCGATATGTCCTTTATCGATATGTGACATCCAGACCATTCAGTGGAGACTGTCTGTTTACTAACATATAAAGGATAAAAAGGGCCGCAGAAGGCTTGAAATCTAGGAGGGGTCCGTCACCGGGAGCGAATCGTGCTCCGCGTGATGTGAGCCCTCTTTTTACGTATGGGGAAACATATCGAGATCGGGGGATGTGACTTCTGTTTTGTTATTTAGGAAAATGAGAAAATGATTTTGCTATTCTGGCAGATTGAGACTTTGACTTTGCTGAAAAAGAAGGTATCAGTTACGCATTGCATAACTTTGCAGAACATGTTATTATATACGCAATGCATAAAAATCTGATGAGGAAGGTAGTATGGATTGTAAAGCAAAGATAAAAGAATTAAGAGAAAGAACAGGGATGAATCGCAAAGAGTTTTGTGATTATATTCAGATTCCATACCGTACGGTTACGGACTGGGAAAGAGATAATCGTCATGCTCCTGAATATGTTCTAAGGCTATTGGAATACTATATTCGAATGGAAGAGCTCGGAAAAAAACGGGAAGATACTTGAAAATTCTTAATGCAAAAGACATTTGATATGGCGTGGGGACAAGATGTATGAATAATAGTGAGATCGTGCTGTTTGAAATAGAAGACAGCAGTATCCTTTTGTCTGTCCGCATGACCGGCGATACGGTATATATATTGAGATATGAAGAATGCCGTGCAGTGACTGACCGGATGCGGTTTGGTGATGAATCAGAATTATTCGGGAGAGAAAAGGATGATTCCTTTAAAGGCAGTATCGGAAACATCTATCAGTCTTTCGATGGAAATAAAAGAATAGCTGAGACGATATTCCTCTATTTTCTTGATTGTAACGGGATTCTTTATGACGATGAGGGAAACAAGCTTTTAGATGATTATACGCTGGCTGCGTTGACGATCATGATCGCAGAGTCACAGCCGGAAGAGAAAGAAAAGAGGAGAAATAAGGAACTTCTATGAATGAGATCACGAATTACGATAAGGCTGTGGAAATCATCAAGACGGCGATCTTGCAGAGTCAGTATGATGCGGCACGTTCTGTGAATGAAAAGCAGCTGATGCTTTATTATGGCATCGGGAAATACATCTCTTTGAATTCCAGAAAAGGCTACTGGGGAAAGGGAGCTATAGATGCAATCAGTGAAAGGCTGGACAAAGAGTTGCCGGGACTAAAGGGATTTTCGGCGAGAAACCTGCGCAATATGCGCACGTTTTATGAAGAATGGGCCTCGCTGGATTATATGTGCGATGAAGAATTGAATTTGGCAGACGCTTCTGCCAAAACAGTCTCGTCAAGTGAACTACAAATTTGGCAGACGCTTCTGCCAAATTCGCAGGTGGTTCCAACTGAAGACTTCCTGCATATAGGCTTTTCGCATCATATTTTGATTTTATCAAAAGTGAAAAGAACAGAAGAGCGGGCCTTTTATATTCATCATACGGCTGCGGAAAAACTTAGCCTTGACGCGCTGAAAGCAAGTATTGCCCGTGACGATTATCACCACCAGGGAAGTCTGCCGAACAACTTTATGCAGACGCTTTCTGCAGCGGAGCAGGCTTTCCGCGCTATCAACACATTCAAAGATGAATATCTGCTGG
>JAUNJS010000015.1:0-764 GCA_030533125.1 Eubacteriales bacterium
AATATCTGTATAGAACAGCATAGAATCTGTATAGAATATAGAAAAAGAAGAAGTATAGACTATAGTAAAGAAAAATGTGATATGACGTAATGTCGTCATATTTCAGAGTTATTGTAAGTAAAAATTGTTCATGCGAGAAGAAAAAAACAGGATTCGCGGAGCGGTGCTTCCTGTCCTTTTTATCCTTGGATTCCTTTTTTTGTCCGCAGCTCTGACCGGCTGCGGTTCCGCGGCAGAAGAGCGCGCCGGCGGAGGAGCAGCAGCGGCCGGGGCGGATCTTCAGGAAAACGGGAAAGAAACAACGGGAACCGGAGTGGATAATCAAAAAAACGGTAAAAAGACGGCGGGAGAACCGGATGATCCGGGGGCCCGCCTGCAGGTCGTGACGTCGATTTTTCCCCAGTATGATTTTGCCAGGCACATCGCGGGGGATGCTGCGGATGTGTACATGCTGCTGAAGCCGGGGGAAGAGGTGCATTCCTACGAGCCTACTCCGCAGGACATCCGCCTGATCCAGGGGAGCGATCTGTTCATCTATACCGGCGGGGAAAATGACGTCTGGATCGACAGTATTCTGGAGTCAATCGCGGCGGATACAGCCGGAGAAGACGAGGAAAACGCCTCTTTCGCGCGCAATTCCGATGAAACGAGCGGGGAAGATACAGTTTCCGGACGGAAAGACAATGGAGACAGCGCAGGAACGGAGAGCGGAACAGAGAACGCGGCGGAGAATGGAATAGAGAACACAGCGAAAACCGGAACAG
>JAUNJS010000015.1:774-9932 GCA_030533125.1 Eubacteriales bacterium
GAGAAAACAGTGTCCCGCCGGACCGAGAACGGATCACTGACCGGTTCGGAGAATGGACCGGAGAACACAACAAAAACCGGATTAGAGAACGGGACTGGGACCACAACGGAAACCGGAACAGAGAACGCGGCGGAGAGTGGACCGGAGAACATAACGAAAACCGGAACAGCGAACGGGATAGAGCGCATAACGGAGAACGGGACGAAAAACGGGAAAATATCCGTCCGGGTTGACAGACCCCGGCCGCACGCCGTGCGCTTCCTTGATCTGGTGGGCACATACGCGGAGGAGCAGCTTGAGGGCATGATGCCGGAAAAGGGAGAACATGATCATGCGGCTGACGAAGAAGAGGAGGAGCCGGATGAGCATGTCTGGACGTCCCCGGCCAACTGCGCTGTTCTGATTGAAAAGCTGACGGAGGAGTTCTGCGCCCTGGATCCGCAAAACGCGGATCAGTACAGGGCGAACGGGCAGGCGTACCGCGCGGAGTTTGAAGCGCTGGACGAGGAGTACCGGCAGATGGTCCTGACAGCAGCAAGAAAAACGATCATTTTCGGGGACCGTTTTCCGTTCCGGTATCTGGCGGAGGAATACGGACTGACCTGTTACGCGGCATTTTCCGGCTGCTCCGCGGAGTCTGAGCCGAGCGCCGCGACGATCGCGTTTCTTATTGAAAAGACGGTGGAGGAAGAGGTTCCGGTTGTCTTTACAATCGAGTTTTCCAACGGGAATATTGCCCGCGCCGTCAGTGAGGCGGCGCAGGCCCGTCTGTCAAAGCGGCGGAAAGAAGGAGACGCAGGAACGGGACAAGGATCAGCCGCGGAAGCCACAGAAGTCAAAAAAGGGAATAATACGGAAACCGGAGAAGAGAAAGCCGGGGAAGACGCAGAAACCGGAAAAGGGAATCATACGGAAGCCGGGGAAGAGATGGGCGCGGAACCGGAAGCCGCGGACGCAGTATCCGTGGGAACCGGGGAGAGCGGGACCGGGCAGACCGCGCAGATCCGGGTTCTCCGGCTCCATTCCTGCCACAATCTGACCCGGGACGAGTTCGCGGCGGGAGAGACCTGCCTGTCCCTGATGAAACAGAACCTGGAGGCGCTCCGGACGGCGCTGAATTAAGGATTGCCGCGCAAATAAATACTCCATCCGGCATGTCTTTTTCTCCGGTCTCACAGGGCGGGATTCAGTTACATAGTAAACAAGGATATATCATGAGCTTATTGAAATGTGAAAACCTGTCCTTCGCGTATGACGGCGTCACAGTGGTCAAGGATCTGAATTTTAACGTGGAGGAAGGCAATTACCTGTGCATTATCGGGGAGAACGGGGCCGGGAAGAGCACTTTGGTCAAGGGACTTCTCCGGCTGAAAAAACCTTCCGCCGGGAAAGTGGAGATGGGCGCTGATCTGAAAGCCGTGGAAATCGGGTACCTGCCGCAGCAGACGCAGATCCAGAAGGATTTTCCGGCGAGCGTGCGGGAGGTCGTTCTCTCCGGCTGTCTCAACCGGATGGGCCTGCGGCCATTTTATTCCCGCGCGGAAAAAGAGCGCGCGCGGGAAAATATGGAGGCACTGGAGATCCTGGAGCTGCAGCACCAGTGCTATCGGGATCTGTCCGGCGGGCAGCAGCAGCGCGTCCTGCTTGCCAGGGCACTCTGTGCCGCGCAGAAGCTGATCCTTCTGGACGAGCCGGTCTCCGGTCTTGATCCGGTCGCCACGCGCACCCTTTACGCGCAGATCGCGCTTCTCAATAAAAAGCGACGGATCACGGTCATCATGGTTTCCCACGATATCGATGCCTCCCTCCGCGATGCCTCGCACATCCTGCATCTGGGGCAGGAGGGGCAGCTGTTTTTCGGAACGGTGGAGGAATACCGGCGCAGCGCGGTTTACCACGCGTTTCTGGGAGAAAAAGCAGTGCCGATGTGGCGGCACGCTTTTCCGAACAAATCCGGGCAGGCGGCGCCGCGTGAGGCGGCGGAACCAACCGTGACGGAGAGCAGTGTGAAGGTCAGCGCGCGGCGCGGCCGCAGCGGCAAACATAAAAAAACGACATAGGGAACATCCTGTCGGGGGCGCCAAAATACATCGAATCCGGGGCTCCGCAAAGGGACAGCAGACGGGGAGACCGGAGCAGGAAACAGGAAAGGACATAAATTGTTGTACTATATTGTGGAAATGTTTTCCTATCCGTTCATGGTGCGGGCGCTTCTGGTGGGCGCGCTGGTCGCGCTGTGCGCGGCGGTGCTGGGCGTCACGCTGGTGCTCAAGCGCTATTCCATGATCGGCGACGGACTCTCACATGTGGGTTTCGGCGCGCTGGCGATCGCCTCGGCGATGAACGCGGCGCCGCTTGCGGTGGCGATCCCCGTTGTGGTCGCGGCGGCCTTCTTCCTGCTGCGGCTGCGGGAGACGAGCCATGTCAAGGGAGATTCCGCGATCGCGCTGATTTCCACGGGCGCGCTGGCAGTGGGCGTGACAGTCGTCTCGATGACGACCGGCATGAATACGGACGTGTATAATTACCTGTTCGGGAGTATCCTGAGCATGTCCGGGAGCGATGTCTGGATCACGGTGACGGTCTCCGTCGTTGTCCTCGCGCTGTTCGTCATTTTTTACCACAGGATCTTCGCGGTGACTTTTGACGAGAGCTTCACGCGGGCGACCGGCATCCCGACCGGCATGTACAATTCGCTGATCGCGCTGCTCACGGCGCTGGTCATCGTCATCGGCATGCGGATGATGGGATCCCTGCTTATCTCGAGCCTGATCGTCTTCCCGGCCATGACCTCCATGCGCCTGTGCAGGACTTTCCGCAGCGTCATGATCAGCGCCGCGGCGGTCTCCGTCGTGTGCCTGCTTCTGGGACTCGTGATCTCGTACCTGTACGCGACGCCCACAGGCGCAAGCATTGTACTCTGCAACATGGCGGCGTTTTTTCTCTATACATTGATCGCGAAAATAAAGGGACTGGAATAGGATCCGGAAGCGGGAATACGGAACGCGAAGGAAACTGTCGTCCCGGCTGTGCGCACCGGTTCCGCTTTATGCGGGTTAGGGGGAAAAGATTTGAGCAGAACGAAAGAACAGGGAGGCGAGAGCGCCGTTTCCATCCTGATTGGAATCATCCTGCTGCTGGCAGGCGCGTTTGCCGTATTTTACGCGGCGTATAAAGTGAGCTATGTGTCGGTGGATTACGGGATTCATATTGACATCGCGAAGGAACTCGACTGGAGCGACCCCGTGCAGATGCTGCGGGAGCACCCGGAGCCGGCCTGGCATCTTCTTGTGCGGGCGGCCATGAAAGCCGGCGGGTTCTCCGCGGAGCGGGCCGCGGGCATTGTGTCCGGCGGGCTGTGCTCCCTGACCTACCTGCTGGCGGCGCATTTTCTGTACCGCCTCGCGGGGGAGGCTGCCTCCTCCGGAAGCGCGTCCTCCGGCACCCGCGCATGGAGCGGGACGCGTTCCGGGCGCGGCGGGCTTTCCGTTCCGGGCGCGGCCCTTTACGCGCTGGTACTGAGCCTCTCGAGCGCGATCTACGTCCCCCGGTTCAACAAAACACCGTACCTCGGCCAGGGATCACCGAACCCCTGGCATAATCCGACGACGATTATCGTGCGCCCCATCGGTCTTCTGATCTTTTTGATTGTGATGGGGGAATGCGTGCGCGCGCAGCGCGCGGGTTTCGGGAAGGGGAACGGCCTCCGGGTCTGGAAGGGATTTCTCATTGCCGTCCTGCTCCTTCTCTCCAACCTCTCCAAGCCCAGCTTTGTGCAGATATTTTATCCGGCGATCTTTGTCCTGATGTTTCTGTGGCTTTTCATTTACCGGGGGAAAAACTTCCCTCTCGGCATGCAGCTCCTCGTGTGCTGCCTGCCGTCCGTCGCCCTGATGGGCATGCAGTTTCTTTCCGCGTTTTACGGAAATACGAACAGCGACTCCGCGGGCATCGTGATCGCGCCGTTCAAAGTCGCCGGTCTGTATACGGACAATATTGCTATATCGACGCTGCTGGTACTGGCTTTCCCGCTGTTTATCGCGTTCTGTTCGCTTGTGCGCGGCGCTTTCGACTGGACGTCCGCTTTTGCATGGATTATGCTCCTCGCCGGTATGGCTGAGAAATTTCTCCTTGCGGAGGGGGGATCCCGGATGGCGCACGGCAATTTCAGCTGGGGCTATATCCTCGGCGTCTACTTTGTGTGGTTTATCGGCATCCGGGATTTTGCCGTGTGGCAAAAATCCCTTTCCGCGCGGAGGGACGGCGACGGCGCTGCCCTGCGCGTCCTGTCCGTTTTCGCCCTGTTCATCTGCGGCGTCCTTCTTCTGGCGCACCTGATCTCGGGGATTTATTACCTGTATTATCTGGTCGTTCTGGGGAACGGGATCTGAGTATTGCGGCGGGGAGACGGGTTTCCGACTGGTCCCTGCGGCGGAGAGTCGGATTCCCGGCTGATTCCTGCGGCGGGGAGACTGCTTCCCGACTTGACAGGACGGGCAGACAGCTGATAGTATTTGTAATTGGCTGTACTCATTCTTCACCGCGAAATATCTTTGATTCCGGTCGGGTTACTGTCGAGGGGTGCGCGCGCGGCGCAGTACCTGCGCGCGGGCTGTGAATGGAAGGCCCTGTGAACGGCAAAAGAAAGGTAAATGATAAGCCGCCTTCCGGGGCGGCATTTCAAAGAATCGATTATTTTTAGTAAGGAGGAATTCTCATGGAGAACACTGCACCCGTCAAAGATCTTGTTTCAACGGATATGCTCATCGCGGATATCCTGAAGAAGTATCCCGACGCGACTTTTCTGCTGATGAACTGCGGCATGGGCTGCGTCAGCTGCCCCGCGTCCCAGATGGAGTCCCTTGCCGAGGCGTGCATGGTGCATGGCCTGGACGCCCAGGAAGTTGTCAATTATCTCAACGCGGAGCTGGGGCTGACCGAAGTGTAATGGCGGCCGGCTTCCGGGATTGACCGGGGACGAGCGATCGTCAGCGGTTTTGTTCCGTTTCGCAAAGCAGCGCATCCACAATTTCCGCAGCCTCGCCCACATGACGGAGGCAGGGGCGCGCAGCGTAATATTCCGGTGTCCGGGGTTCAGGATTGTTCCCGGGCACCGTTTTTATGTTTTTCAGAAGATCCCGGCAGAGGATCGTGCCGTTGATGGCCTGAAAACGCCGGACAAATTCCTGGACCAGATGGTAGTGCTCCGTCTTGGCTTTGAAATCCTTCGGGTCCGCGTATCCGCGCAGCAGACCGAGCACGAGGAGCGCGCCGCTCACCGTGCCGCAGACCTCCCTGAGCCGTCCCATGCCGCCGCCGAAGGAGGAAGCCAGTCTGGCGGCCGTGTCATTATCGAGGCCGGTCAGATCCCCGAACGCGCAGACGACAGCCTGGGCACAGTTATAGCCCTCCAGAAACAGCGCGCGGGCCTTTTCCGCATGATCCATTTTACCCTCCTTGTTTTCTCTTTTCCTGAAGAAAAGCTCCCGAAGACGGCTTCGGGAGCTTTTCAGATTTTTGGAAATACGGAACTGCAGTCCGCCGGAAACAGATCCGCGCGGTCAGTTCCTCTATTTGTCAGATCAGATTATTTTCTCTGTATTTTTTCAGATTTAAATCTGATTCCCGGATTAAGAATCTGATTCCCGGACAAGTCCGCCGGTCTTCAGACCCTCTGAAGCCGGTCTGATCAGGCCATTGCCTGCTGCACAGCGACGGCGACAGCCACGGTCATGCCGACCATGGGGTTGTTGCCTGCGCCGAGGAAGCCCATCATCTCAACGTGCGCGGGAACGGAGGAAGAACCTGCGAACTGCGCATCAGAGTGCATACGGCCCATGGTATCAGTCATGCCGTAGGAAGCAGGGCCTGCAGCCATGTTATCGGGATGCAGGGTACGGCCTGTGCCGCCGCCGGAA
The DNA here is from genome assembly GCA_030533125.1 of Eubacteriales bacterium. Lineage (GTDB taxonomy): Bacteria > Bacillota > Clostridia > Lachnospirales > Lachnospiraceae > CAG-791. The sequence goes on from JAUNJS010000015.1 coordinate 6,693, forward strand.
GCGACGGAGAAATACTTCTTGCCGGCTTCCCAGCGCTCTTTCTTGTAGGTGCCCGCGACGGGGTGCTGGAAGCGTGTGGGGTTCGTGGAGTTGCCGGTGATGGAAACATCCGCGCCCTCATGCCACATGATGGCGACGCCCTCACGGACATCGTCAGCGCCGTAGCAGTTGACCTTCGCGCGCTCGCCGTCGGAGTAAGGAGTCTTGCTGACGATGGTCAGCGCGTGGTCCTCCTTGACGTCTGCGGACAGATAGTCGTACTTGGTCTGCACATAGGTGAAGCCGTTGATGCGGCTGATGATCATCGCGGCGTCCTTTCCGAGACCGTTCAGGATGACGCGGAGGGGTTTCGTGCGAACCTTGTTCGCGTTGAGCGCGATCTTGATTGCGCCCTCGGCAGCCGCGAAGGACTCATGTCCCGCGAGGAACGCGAAACATTCGGTCTCTTCGTCGAGCAGCATCGCACCGAGGTTGCCGTGGCCGATACCGACCTGACGCTGGTCCGCGACGGAACCGGGAATGCAGAATGCCTGGAGGCCGACGCCGATCCACTTGGCAGCCTCTGCCGCGTTCTTTGCGCCTTCCTTCATCGCGATCGCCGCACCGAGCTCGTAAGCCCATTTGACGTTCTCAAAGCAGATCGGCTGCGTGCTCTCAACGATGCCGTAGGCATCCACGCCCTTGCCGTTTGTAAAAGCCTTTACATCCTCAAAGCTCTTGAAGCCGTACTTGTCAAGAACGGGCTGCAGCTGAGGCATACGTCCTTCATAGTTTTCAAACAAAGCCATGTTGCTGCACCTCCTTCTTATTCCTTGCGCGGGTCAATCCATTTGACCGCGCCATCTTCTGCTGCAAAGCGCCCGTAAGTGCCGATGTTCTTCTCGTACGCCTCGTTGGGGGATACACCCTTCTTGATGTCGTCCATCATCTTGCCGAGACTCAGGAATTTGTAACCGCAGACCTGATCATCCTTGTCAAGAGCCATCTGAAGAACGTAGCCCTCGGTCATTTCCAGATAGCGGGTGCCCTTCGCGGCGGTGCCGTACATCGTACCGACCATGGACCGAAGGCCTTTTCCGAGGTCTTCCAGACCGGCGCCGATGCGCAGACCGTCATCCGAGAACGCGGACTGTGTGCGGCCGTACGCGATCTGCAGGAACAGCTCACGCATCGCGGTGTTGATGGCATCGCACACCAGATCGGTGTTCAGAGCTTCCAGGATCGTCTTGCCCGGCAGGATCTCACTGGCCATTGCCGCGGAATGGGTCATGCCGGAGCATCCGATCGTTTCCACCAGAGCTTCCTGAATAACGCCGTCCTTGACATTGAGGCTCAGCTTGCAAGTGCCTTGCTGCGGAGCACACCAGCCGACGCCGTGCGTGTAGCCGGAGATGTCTTTGATCTCTTTTGCCTGTACCCATTTTCCTTCCTCAGGAATCGGGGCAGGACCATGATTCGGGCCTTTTGCGACACAAATCATGTCTTCTACTTCTTTTGAGTATTGCATATGACACTTAACCTCCTGTATGAAAATGATTGACTACAAAACGTGCTTTAACTTTAACATATTAAACTGATACCTGCAACTCTTTTGTCGTATCCGCGATGCCTGCTTCAGACGGCTGGCGTCCCGCCTCTGCTGTTACTCATCGCAGTCAAAAATCGCTTTCTTCGCGATCCGGTCCCCGTATTCCTTTTTCCAGCGGATATGCGGTTCCGATACGTCGTAAGCCGGGAGCGCTTCCTTGTCCATATCCATCCGGATCATCAGGTCGTAGCGGTTCGCCCTGTCGGAGTTGGAGGTCATAATGTCCACGCCGTGGATTCCCGGGATGGCCAGCGTCTCCTCAAAAATCTCCTGTACCGGCGCTGTCAGCGCCTTTACATCCGTTCCTTCCGTGAATTTTACAATGATGTAGTGTTTCATGGACATTTCCTTTCCCGCCGCAGTTCCGCCGGTGAATGCGGACAGCCGCGGCAAATCTCAATCGCGCGTCAGCAGATACCGTTTCGCGAGGGCGGAACGCAGACCGCCGGGACGACGGCAGTTTTCCGCTCAATCGCGCGTCAGCAGATACCATTTCGCGAAGGCCGTTCCGATGATGATTACATACCCCAGGAGACTCCATCCGTCCGGCATCTCTCCGAATAAAAAGAAGCCGAATAGTGCCGCGTAGACCACCTGTGAGTAGTCAAATACCGAGATGTCCCGCGCGGGGGCATGCTGGTACGCGGCGGTGATCCCGAGCTGTCCTCCGGCGGCGCTGCAGCCGGCAAGAAGCAGAAAGACAAGCTGGCGCGCGGACATGGGGCTGTAGTGCAGCAGGAGATTTGGAAGCAGCACCAGTGTGGAGAACGCAGAAAAAAAGGCTACGACCATCGGCCCTTTCACGCCCTGCAGGCCGAGCTTCCGCACAAAGGTGTACGCGGTTCCGGCCGTAAAGCCGCCCAGGATGCCGACCATTGCGGGCACGGAGATAATGCCGGACGAAGGCTTCGCCACAAAGGCCGCTCCGATGAAAGCAAACAAAACACTCAGCCATTCAATGCGGTTCGGGATCTCCCGCAGGATAAAGATCGACATCAGGATCGCGAAAAACGGGGAGAGTTTGTTGAGCATGTTCGCGTCGGCGATTCCCAGATGATCCACCGCCCAGAAATTCGCGATGATTCCCGCCGTGCCGAAAGCGCTTCGCAGAAAAAGCGCGGGCAGGCTGCTCTTCCGGATCGAAAAACCTTCTCCGGAGCGCAGGAGCAGGACTGCGGCCACGACGGTCGCCACGATATTCCGGAAAAAGGCCTTCTGCATGGTCGGGACATCCCCCGACAGGCGGACGAACACGGACATCATCGAAAAGAAGAAGGCGGCCAGCAGGATAAAGAGGATTCCCTTCCCGCGGTCTGCTGTATTTACTGCAGGCTTCGCGCCCGCGCCTGCCGCGCTGTCCGGCCCCTGCGGGGTACGGCGGCTGTTTCCGGTTCTGGATGCGGTCTCTTTTTGTGATTTCATCTTCCGGTTCCGCTTTCATAGATGCCGTATCCGGATGAGTCCTCCCGGCACATCCGCGGATGGCGGTGTCTTCCGGTTCCGCTTTCTTACATGTTGTATGCAGATTTAGACCCCTGCCGCGGCGCGTCAGCGCGAAAACATCCCGGAGAGAAAACCGCGCAGCATGAGATGTGATACATCCCATGCTGCGGTTATCTCCGAAGGAATCAACGAGACGGATCCGGTTTGCT
>JAUNJS010000015.1:10032-19689 GCA_030533125.1 Eubacteriales bacterium
ACATCCCATGCTGCGGTTATCTCCGAAGGAATCAACGAGACGGATCCGGTTTGCTTCCGCGCCCTGTGATACGGCAGAGGGAAGAGATTACCTTGCCTCACCCAGCGCATCGTCGACGATCGACTTGAGGGTTGCGGCGGACTTGCGGATCTCATCGAGTTCGTTTTCATTCATTTCCACGGGAACCAGGCACTCGACGCCGTTGGCGCCGACCACAGCCGGCATGGAAAGCGCAATGCCGTCGATGTCAAACGCGCCGTACATCAGGGAGGAGACAGGGAGGACCGCCTTCTCATCTCGCACGATCGCCTCACAGATTCTGCGGGCCGCCATCGCGACGCCGAAGAACGTATCGTCCCTGCGGTAGCTGAGGTCGCCGGCGTCCTTCCGCACTTCTTTGATGATCTGCTTCAGATAGCTGTCGCAGTCCTGATACCCGCGCGTCTCGAAGAAGTCGCGGAGCGGCACGCCTGAGACGCGGGCACTTGACCAGATCGGAACTTCTGAACGGCCGTGTTCGCCGATCACGAAAGCGTGTACGTTGCGGGGATCCACGCTGAGTTTATTTCCAAGCAGATATTTGATTCTTGCCGTGTCCAGAATCGTTCCGATTCCAAGAATGCGGCTCTCGGGAATCTCGATATATTTCAGCGCGGAATAGGTCAGTACATCGACGGGATTTGTGACGACCAGCAGGATGCCTTCCGTGTTGCGCTTCGCGATCTCCGGGAGGATTGACTCCAGCACGTTCACGTTTTTGCGGATAAACTCCATGCGTGTATCGGTTTTGAGCCTCGGCTCACCCGCGCAGAGAACGATGATTCCGGCATCGGCGAGGTCATCATAATCGCCGGCTTTTATGCTCATCGGTTTAACAAAAGAGATCCCGTACGCGAGATCCAGCGCGACACGATCCGCCTTTCCCGCCAGAGAATCAATCAGAACCATTTCCGAGAACAGTCCGCTCTGCATCAGGGCATAGCTGACGGCAGAACCTGAACGTCCGCAACCCACAATTGCCACTTTCCTTTTATTCACTGCCATTGCTTCCTCCTTGTCTCTTCTGACCTTTTGGGTTCTTTATGAAAATTATAAGGCTGCCGGTCTGCAGCCCTCCTTTACAGGAACGCCCGGCGCGGCGGCACGCAGAGCTGCCGGGATGCGGATTTCTCAGAGGGGCGTTCCGCGGATGACAGGATTACGGGGTAAAATACAGTTTCCCGCGGAGGTTTGTCAGTCAGCTTCCCCCGTCCTTACCCTGCTATTCCTATTATAACAAAAATTGTGGAAACAGCATAATATAAAAGCTTGATTTCAGCTGTTTTTTGTAATTTTCTATAACAAATCCACGCCCCGCTGAGGGCGTGGACTGCCGTGTGCGTGCTGCTGAGCCCAATCAGCTCCGCCGGACTACGGCGCAAAAAAAAACAGATGCGGGTGCATCTGCTTTTTTTGCGGTACACAGGCTCTGTCAGTCCGCCTCTGTTTTCCGTGAACGATCCATGCTTTCATGGACTTTCCAGGGACGCCGGGGAGTCTGTTTTATTCTTCCTCAGGGGAGAACTCATCCTTGCCCACGCTGCACATCGGACACTCAAAATCGTCGGGGAGATCCTCGAACTTCGTGCCGGGCTCGATTCCCGCATCGGGATCGCCGAGATCTTCGTCGTAGACGTAGCCGCAGACATCACATACAAATTTTGCCATGATTATTCCTCCATATTATTGAGCGATTGGTTTTATGATTCTTGCAAAATGGTGTGTTTCTCAGAAGCTGTCCCGAAAAAACAACGCGGGATGTCCGGGATTTATCTGTGGATTCTTATTGCGGATTCGTTTTTACGGCAGCTCCTTAATATGTACATTATCAAATGAACAGTGCCGTGTCAAAGCATTTTTCGGTGTCTTTCGGAAGGGGTGTTTTCAGCGTCTTCCGGCATGTTTTCCTCCGTAATACCGATATGCGGCAGGAAGGGATTCCGCGTCCGGAACAGAGGCGCAGTATTCGTCATTCGCGGCGCGGCAAAGGGTCTCCATTTCCTCTGCAAGCTCCAGGAGATCCGCGATCCCGAAGGAAAAGCCCCAGGTATCTTTGCACCGCAGGGATTCCCGCTCCTCTTCACTGGCGGAAGCCATGCCAAGAAACTTCCTGCCGTAGGAGCTGTCGTGGCAGGTGACGAAATACCGCCGGACAGCGTTGCGTATTTCCATATACAGGACATTTTCACAGGCTTTGTCCTGAAGAGGTCTGTCATCCAGCTGCAGATTCCGCAGAATGGAACGGACCTCTTTTTTTAATCGCTTCGGAAACAGGCCGCTGTTTTTAAAAATGGAAAGAAGCGTGAGAAAATCCCGCAGGAAAAAATCGGCTTCCCCCGGGACGGCGGGGACCGGGGCGGCGCTGTTCCCTGTGGACCCGGAAGCCCGGCGACGTTTCGCGCCTGTTCCGAACAGGGAAGATCCAACGGAGGCGGCAAACCGCGCGTTGAACAGTTCGATCCGGTAGGCGTCCGGAACGGAAAGTGCCGCTAAACTCTCCGGCGCGCCTTCTTTTGAAGCTTGAGCCGGTCCCGTCTGCGCCTCCTGCGCCTCGCCGGTCCCGTTACTGTCTTCGCCTGCGCGAAAACGTTCCGGGATCGCTTCGCTCTGTTGTGTTCCGGTCCGTGGAAGCGGGGAAGGGACGCCGGAAGAGCCGGGGGCCATGGCGCTGTCGCCGGAAGCAGGATCCCGGATTGCGGCCAGATAAGAGCACAGAATCCCGTATCTCTTCTGCGGATCAAGTTCCTCGTAAAAAGACCGGAGCAGCGGGTGTAAACCAAAATCAGACATAGAGAGCACCATCCTGTTGTATGCCATTCAAGGAGCAGCCGAAGCAGCGCGTGCAGAACAGCACCGCCGCGCCATTTGCTGTTCATTATAAAAAAAAATCCGCCCTGTGACAATCCGTTTCCGGTCATGCGATGACTGTCCCCGGGTGTTTTCAGAGGCATTTACGAACGGGGGCAAGGGCCGGCGGATCGGAAACAATTGTGAGAAATGTGGATAAGTATGTGGATAAACAGTATTTTTGACAAGTAAAAATGCGGTAAATACGGAGAAAACGGAGGATTGTGGATAAAGCAACCTCTGTTTTTCGTCAAAACGATGAAAATTCAGAAATTCGAAAAACCCTCTTGATCCGGAGTTCGCTTATCCATATAATCAGCGTATTACGAATCGCGGGGCGGGACGGAGTGTTCGCGCAGGCGGAAAACTCCTGCGCGAACAAAGGGCGGAACCTGGGATGGATGCGATTAGACCGGCGTCCGTAAGTCGGAAATAAAAGCGGCAAAAACCGCTACTATCGAGAAGAGAAGTGTACTGCACCGCATTCTGCGGCTGCACGGTATGTCGGTTTACACGCGAAAACTTGCGTGCAGGAGGGGAGATGAAAGAAAAAGAAATGGAGGAGAGTCTTGTTATGATCTGGGGAACTACAGCGCTGGCATGCCTGACAGGGGTGTCGGCGGCAACGGATCTGCTGAAAGGGAAGATTTATAACGCCGTGACCGTGACAGGTCTCCTGTTCGGAGTGGGATTCTCCCTGCAGCGGGGAGGCGCGGCGGGTCTTCTGGAGGTCTTGTGCGCAGTCGCGTTCACCGTGATGGCGCTCTGGCCTTTTTACCGGGCAGGCGGACTCGGGGCGGGAGACATCAAGCTTCTGGCGGCGGTCTCGTCCTTTATGACATCGGAGGAATACCTGCGGTGTTTCGCGGGCGCGTTTGTGATCGGCGCGTGCCTTGGGCTTGTGCGCCTTGCGGGGACAGGCGGGAAGCAGCACAAGGTGCATTTCGCGGTGCCGGTGGCGGCGAGCGTGTTCCTGCATATGGCCGGAGTATTTTGATTGATTTCCGGAGCAGGGGATTTGACATGCGGAGCCGGATGCCGGAAGGTCGGGGAGGAATGACGTGAAAGAAGACAATGTGATTGCGATCTGTGACAGTGATGTATCCTATGCGGGCCGGCTTGTGGAATATCTGCGCCGGGAGGCGGCATTTCCATGCGGGATCCGCCTGTATACGGGGGCGGACCGTCTTTTGGAGGATCCGGAAAGCCGCGGAGCGAAACTGGTGGTGATCGCCCAGTCCCAGTATGACGGGGCGGTGGCGGCGACAGGATTCGGGAATCTGCTGCTTCTCAACGAGAGCGATGTCTGGGTGGAGGAGCCGGAGAACATCAGCAAATTTCAGTCCATGTCCAATATCGCGGCCTGCATACGCGCCAAATGCGCCGTGGAGGAGGAGCCGGTGGTGTCCTCGCTCCGGCACGGCAGACCGATGGTGCGGATCGGGGTCTACACGCCGGTGACGCGATGCCTGCAGACCACGTTTACGTTGACGCTGGGCCAGCTTCTGGCCCGGGAACACCGCGTTCTCTACATGAATTTTGAGGCGTTTTCCGGACTGGACAAAATGCTCTCCAGGGAATTCAGGGGGAGCGTCAGTGACCTGATTTATTACAACGAGTGCGCCCGGGAAAAACTTGCCGGACAGCTGGAGCTGATGACGGAGGAAGTGGGGGGACTGCATTTTCTGCCGCCGATGAAATCATTCATTGAGCTGCACGCGATCCGGAAGGAGCAGTGGAGCAGTCTTTTGCGCACGATCGAAAAAGTGACCGAATACGAATACCTTCTGCTGGATCTGACAGAGCATACGGACGGGCTCCTTGATCTTCTGCGGGCCTGTGACAAGGTCTACACCATTGTGCGGGACGATACATTTTCCAGGGCGCGGTACTTTCAGTATGAAGACCTTCTGCGCAGGATGGATTACGAAGATGTGCGCATGCACACGGAGCACTGGAAATTCCCTGTGTTCCGGGAGCTGCCGGCGGGTCTGGAAAACCTGACCCGCGGGGAGCTCGCCGCCTACATCCGGAGCCGGATCATGGAGGGGGAATATACGATTCCGTGAAAAAGCTTCGGGATGATTGCAGAGTGGATGAAATGGACGCGCACGTAGATCGAAGGTAGAGGTACAGGATGTGGCCGCCGGTGACGACAGAATGAAATGAACGCGCACATAGATCGAAGGAGCAGGAACGTCCGGTCCGGGATGATTTCAGGGAGGATACAATCAGATGCACACCTATATACAGGTCCGGGAGGAAATTCATGATGCCATCATGCGCGGGATCGATTTTTCCCGCAGTGTGGAAGACACGGAGGTGCTGGGGCTGATCGATGATGAGATTGTGCGGGCGAAGCGGGCGGGCAGTCTCTCCCTTGAGGAAATGAAGCGCATGCGGAGGGAGCTCTTTAACGCGATCCGCAGACTGGACGTGCTGCAGGACCTGATTGAAGACACCACGGTCACGGAGATTATGATCAACGGCCCCGACCATATTTTTGTGGAGCGCGCAGGGAAAGTGTCCCGGACGGACAGGGCGTTTGTGTCGAAGGAAAAGCTGGAGGATGTGGTCCAGCAGATTGTTTCAGCGTGCAACCGCGTGGTAAACGAATCCTCTCCGATTGTCGACGCCAGGCTCTCGAACGGCGACCGTGTCAATGTCGTCCTGCCGCCGGTCGCCCTGAACGGACCGATTGTAACGATCCGGCGTTTTCCGGAAAAACCGATCCGCATGGAGGATCTGCTTTCGTTTGGTTCCCTTTCGGAGGAGATCGCCGCTTTTCTGGACTGTGTTGTGCGGGCGGGATACAACATTTTCATCAGCGGGGGGACAGGCTCCGGTAAGACTACGTTTTTAAACGCGCTCTCCGCGTACATTCCGGAACGGGAGCGCGTGATTACGATCGAAGACAACGCCGAATTGCAGATCCGTCAGATCGAGAATCTTGTGCGCCTTGAGGCGCGAAACGCCAATGTGGAGGGCTGCCGCCCGATCAGCATCCGGGATCTGATCCGCTCCGCCCTCCGGATGCGCCCGGACCGGATCATCGTCGGAGAGGTGCGCGGGAGCGAGGCCATTGACATGATTCAGGCGATGAATACCGGGCATGACGGCTCTTTGTCGACAGGGCATGCAAACAGCGCGCAGGACATGCTGGCGAGGCTTGAAACAATGGTGCTTATGGGAATGGAACTCCCTCTGCCCGCGATCCGGGGTCAGATTTCCTCGGCGATCGACCTGATCATTCATTTGGGCCGTCTGCGCGACCGGACCCGGAAGCTCCTTGAAATCTGTGAAATCAGGGGAATGGAAGACGGGAAGATTCTGACAGCGCCCCTCTTCCGGTTTCTGGAGGAAGGGGAAGAAAACGGGAAAATCTTCGGCAGATGGGAACAGGCGGGGACGCTCTCGGCCAGAGAAAAGCTCCGGATGGCAGGAATCGTCTGCCCCTGGGGGTGAGACCGGCGCGGAAGGGCGGCAGTTCATCGATGCCGGACTTTGATCCGGACAGGGTGGTGACTGGGTGAGGCTTGACGCGGAAAGACGGCAGCTGATCGATGCCGGACTTTGATCCGGACAGGGGGCGGTACATGATAGTGCGAACGCCGAAGAGCGGCGGTCGTATGGCGTATCGAAAGAAGAACAGGTTCGCAAAATACGTAAAAACGAGAGAGTATGTTTATAAAGATGAAAAGAAATAAAATAACCGGAATTTGTCTGCCGGAGTATCCGCTGTTTCTGCTGGAGGGAGCGGCCCTGATCGGCGTCATTGCCTATTTGTTCTATGATTCCCCCATTGCCGTGGCGGGACTGCTGCCGCTCCTGTTTCCGTATTACAGACGAAGGTGCAGGGAAAAGCACGAGAAGGACAAAAAGGAGCTGTCCGCGCAGTTTCGGGAGGCACTGGCGGCGATCATCACGGCGCTCAAAGCCGGGTACTCAGCGGAAAACGCGTTCAGTGAATGCCGCAGGGAGATGGTGTTCCAGTTTGGGGAAAAGGCTATGATCACCGGGGAACTCGGGCGTATCGAGAAAGGACTGGAGAACCACGTTCCTCTGGAGCGGCTTCTGACGGAATTCGCGGGGCGCTGGGAGATAGAAGAGATCCGGGAATTCGCGGAAGTCTTTGCGATCGCAAGAAAAAGCGGGGGAAATCTCCCCGGAATACTGGGGCGGACCGCGGAGATTATCCGGGACAGAATGGAGATTGACACGGAAATCGACCTTCTGCTCAGCAGCCGGAAAATGGAGCAGAAGATTATGGACGGGGTGCCGTTTTTTATTATTTTTTATCTCGGGCTGTCCACAGAGGGATTTTTTGATGTTTTGTACCACAATCCCGGAGGGGTGGTTTTTATGACAGGTTGTCTTGCGGCTTATCTGGCGGCAATCCTGCTCTCGGACCGGATTATGGCAATCGAGCTGTAGGCGGATCACCGGATCTGCCTGCGGGACAGAACGCTGCAGGAGATGCGGCGGACATGTGGTGCAGCCGGGGGACAGACAGATCCCCGGAACAGAAATTGCTCCACGGGGTGACAAAGAATTCCGCGGGGATGGAATAAAGTCCGGTGTTCCGGCGCGGGTTCAATGCAGGAAATGTATTCAGGAGAAAGGGAAGATGACGGTGAAAAATATTCTGGAACTGCTTTATTCGGGGTTCTACGTTCTGCTCACAGGAGCCTTTGTGCTTCTGGGCGTGCTTTCCTTCCGGGAGGAGGTCCCGGCGGAAGCGCGGGATCCCCCGATCCTCCGGCCTTTTCAGAAAATGGCCGTATTTATATACAGGCGGTTTTGTGAATATCGCCGCCGGCGCAGGCAAAACGGAAAAGATGTCTTCCTGCCGGGAGAAGAAGCGGTTCGGACAGACCTGGCGGTTCTGTATCCATCGCTGAAAGCAAAGAGGCAGGAGGTGCTGTACCGGATCCGGAGAACACAGGGACTGCTCCTGCTTCTGGCAGGCGGGATTCTGCTGGCTGGAGGGATGCATTTCAGCGCGCTGTTGTCCAGGCATCTGCAGCAGGACGGAACCGTTCTGCGCGCTCCTTCCGGAGGCGAAGATGTCCGGATCCGGGTGACGGCACAGCCGCAGGCAGTGCCGGAGACAGAAGGGGCGCCGGAAACCGTGGCCGAAGAAATGCCGGAGACGGGAGCGGAAGGAGCATCGGGAACAGTTGCCGAAGAAGTGCCGGAGACGGGAGCGGAAGGGGCGCAGAAAACGGTGTCCGAAGAAATGCCGGAAACGGGAACAGATAGTGAATACGGCACGTATACAGTCACGGTTCACGCGCGGCAGCTTACACGCCGGGAGGCGGCCTCCCGCGCGGAGGAGATTCTCGCGCAGTTTCCAGCTTCTCTTCTGGGAGAGAACCCGGACGCTTCGGATATACGCTATCCCCTTACAATGCCCGCCGCTGGATTTGCGGAACCTTTTTCTCTTCGCTGGGAAAGCAGCCGCTACGCAGTGATGGACGAGGACGGAAGCATTTTTAACAACGAGTACGCGGACAGCCGGGCTGAGGAAGTTGACTTTACTGCAATCCTGACTTACGCGGATTATCAGTTCGAAAAAAAGATGACTTTTACGGTCCGCGCGCCTGTACGGGACGAAAAAGATATTCTGCGCGGGAAAATTGAGGAGGAGCTGCGAAAAGCGGAGCAGGGGAGTATCACAGAGGAAAGCTTCCGGCTTCCTTCTTCGGCGGGGGATCTTTCTTTTTCCTGGCGGGAGGAGAGAGAAGATGCTAGCGCCGGTGTCCTGGTTCTGGCCGCGGCAGCCTTTCTGCTCGCATGGTATGCTATGGATTCCCGCCTGCATGAGCAGACAAAGGTGCGCAGCCGCCAGCTTGCGATCGATTATCCGCAGTTTACCGGCAGGCTGGTGCTGTACCTTGGGGCCGGCATGAGCGTACGGAATGTATTTTACAAATGTGCTGCTGAGTACAGCGAGAAAAGAAGAGGAGGAACAGCGGGAACCGGACAGGGGCGAAAACCAAAAGGAGCATCTCCGAAGAGGTATCTCTATGAGGAAATACTTCTCGTCTGCAATGAACTGGACAGCGGTGTACCGGAGGCGGAAGCATACATGCATTTCGGCCGCAGATGCAGGTCGCGGCAGTATACGAAGCTCTGCAGTCTTCTTGTACAGAACCTTCGCAGGGGAAACGATACTCTGCTCGCGATCCTCCAGGAGGAGGCGCGCAGTTCCTTTGAGGAGCGGAAAAACCTGGCGAGAGAACTCGGAGAGGAAGCCGGGACGAAGCTCCTGTTCCCGATGATGATCATGCTGGGCGTGACGATGCTGATCATCATTGTCCCCGCGTATTTCAGCTTCTCCATGTGATTTTTCCACGTGATTTTACGAAGGGACTCAACACAGACGGGAAACAACAGAAGAATCGAAACCCCGCAAAGTATAAATGCCGGAATGGAAAGATAACAAATAAAAGGGAAGATAACGAATAATGAGACAGCAGAACAGAAAGAGAGGATGTCGATGAGAGAAAACATAAGGAATTTCTGGAGCGATGAATCCGGAATGGGCACGGTGGAAATCATTCTGATCATAGTCGTCCTGATCGGGCTCGTCATCGTATTTAAGAAACAGATCAATGATCTGGTGACAAAAATATTCAAGAAAATTACAACAGACAGCAACAAGATTATCGGGTGGGGAGGCGGCCCCGGAGCCTTTGTCTGACACGGGATCTGACAGAGGAATTTGTAAAGAAAAATCCAGGGAAGAAATCCGAAAGAAGAAATCCG
>JAUNJS010000152.1 GCA_030533125.1 Eubacteriales bacterium
CGTTTGCATGCTTTTCAGTTATCTGTTTTTCGTTTATCCGCGCAAGCATGTCCAGGATTTCGTCCGGCAGGCAGTCCGGTCTTGTTCCAATGGAAAGCGCGACAATCTCCGGCTGCCGGATTGTCTCCTCATACAGAGCGCGAAGCCTTTCCGGATTCCCGTATGTATTTGTAAAGGACTGAAAATACGCGATGTATCTGCGCTCCGAGGGCGGAATGCTTTTCGGGAATTTGGCGTCGACTTTCTGCCTGGCGAGGCGGATCTGTTCCCGGACCGGAAGGCAGGGCGCGGCAAACTCGCCTGATCCTCCCCCTGAGCAGAAGATGCATCCCCCATATCCGATGGTTCCGTCGCGGTTGGGGCAGGTGCATCCGCTGGACAGCGATAGCTTATAGACTTTTGTCCCGAAGCGCTCGCGCAGCATCTCGGAGAGCGTTCTGTGCCCGGGAAGAATCATGGAATCTTCTCCTCGTCTCCCAAGATTTGGGGTTTCCCGAAATTTTCACTCGACAATCCCGCCGCCGTTTCGGCGTAGAATAATCTTCTCCCAAGATATGGGGTTTCCCGATATCTTTACTCGGCAATCCCGCCGCCGTTTCGGCGTGGAAAGCACATCAAATCACTCCATGTCAATCAGACTGATGGTTTTTGCGGCTTTAAGCGAGGAAGAAGTATCCGCTGCAACCGGATTCGCACCGGTTACTGTTAAAAAATTCGCTCTTGCGCTGCCGGCATTTCGTTCACTCCTCAAACCAGCCTCACAGATCATCGCAACATGTTCCCTGCCACCGGCAACATCAGCCAGATCATCAACATTGAGCATACCCTCTTCCAGATTTTTGATCTTGTCATTTTCTGCCATTTTTCTATCCTCCTCGAATGATTTTCTTTTTCATGTCCGGCCGTTTAAACATAAGGACATTTTTACAGGTCATAAAAATATCGTATAAAGAATGAAATACTTTTTGCCCGGCTGGATAAACGACGGGACGGCATTGAGTTTATTCATATACATTTTACCATAATGCATCGCGGCAAAACCATTCCATGTTCAGGTGCTTCCGGCTCCGGCTTCAGGTGTACAAAACGCCAACACTGACTCCTGGAAACCGTACTTAACCTCAGCGTTTGCTTACCGGCACCCTTAGGGATGTCATACTTCAGCTCCATGATTTAGTGTCACAAACCACGTATGTATAAAACTGCGCGTGCCATCGCGCCTGCACGCTCCCGCTTCGCCGCAGATACCGGTTTAAAAACCGCGTTCTTTCTCCCCCATTATAGAAAAAAGCATGGAAGAAATGTCCGGAATATTCATTTCACGGCCTGTCTCTCAATTTCGAAAATATCGATAAAACCTGTTGTTTCCAATATCTCCCAGACAGCGTCATTTACGCCTGTGAGCTTCACAGGAGCGCCGGGCAGGCCCTTCTGGATCATCATCAGAACCCTCAGTCCCGCGGAGGAGATGTACTGCAGTCCGGAGCAGTCCATTTCAGCGGCCTGAATGGTATTTGCAGCCTTCTCTGTTTCCCACGCCTTCAGGAGCTCCGGCGCGGTGATGGTGTCGACCCTGCCGCGCAGAGACACCCGGAAAGTCCCGTCTACAAGCGCGCAGTCCATTTCAAAAGGGCTGTCTTTCTGCGGTTTGTCATCCTCGTACAGATCTTCTGCCAGTCTGATCACCCAGTAATGGCACCTGCTCATCGCCATCCTGAATTCAGCAATCTGCTCCCCGGTCAGTTTGCCGTACATGGTCAGCTCCGGCATGGCTTCCCCGAGATTAACGCGCTCCGCCCTCATATTGTGGCGGTGCAGGAATGCCTTGACCGTCTGCAGGGAGTTCTCCACATCCATGGGATCCGCGATAAATGAGTTGGTCAGATTTCCTACATCCGACGCTCCCTCAGCGGAATTTCTGGAGGCGGCGAGCTTTTCAACCGCGTCTTTCCCCAGCACAGACCGGAAAGTCAGATAGAACTGCAGTATAAATTCCGGGTCCGGCGTGATCCAGCATCCCCCGTGCTCCTCCAGCAGGCCGTGGATATTGGTGAGCACGGTGAAGACCTCGCTCTCTGTGAAATACATCATCATGCCTTCCGTCGAAATACAGATCGGGCCGTCCACGCCTTCCAGCGCCGCCGCGAGGGAATCGTAATTGGTGGCATCCACACCACTGAAGCGCATCCGTTCGGGATGCTCTGCGAGGGAGAGAAGAATGGGCCCGGCCTCCCCGGCTACGATGGGAAGGTCCAGCCCGATGAACTGCATGCCCTTCCGCGTCATATGAAGCGCCTTCGGAGTATAGCCGCAGGGCAGGTCCACATTGGTCCTGCAGCCGGATTCTTCGATCAGTCTGCACATCGTGCGGTATTTTGCCTCCACGACAAGAGCGTTGCCGAGGATCACTCCCGGATCCTCAATGCCGGACATTCCTGCGCCGCTTTTCTGTTCCAGGCTGTGAACGATGTGCCCGGCATCGGGAATCCCCGCCTCCGCCATCAGACATACCGCGGTCTTCGCTGTCAGGAAACGGGATTTGTCCGCGCCTGAACATTATATTCGGCATCCTTGGAGTTTACTAAATTGCTCATTGTCTTTTCCTCATCTACTCAAAAGTGGTTTTCGCTGCTTTTATTTCTGACTTATGGACACCAGTCTAATCGGCTCCTGAGATGTGGGGTTTCCCGACATCTTTACCCGACAATCCCGCCGCTGTTTCGGAGCGGAAAACTCATTTATTTCTTCATAATATTACCGAAAATCGGGAGTGTGTTATTCCTTTCCTGCCTTTTGAATTTCCAGGCGTTCTGTGATGCTCAATATTTACAGGCATTTTGTGATGCTCAGTCGTCATAGGTTCTCAGTTCTTCTTTTTCAAGGAAATGAATCGTCGTTGCCTTAAACCTTTCTTTCTGATCCCCTTTTCTCCACTCTTCAAATTGATTAAGAAGGTCATCCACAGTGCTGTGACTTACTTTTACGATCTCTCGCGGCTTTTCAAGATAATTTATAATAGACGGAAGAGCAGAAGTAAGTTTTCTGCATTCATCGATGGAAAGACTTCCTGTTCCGAGTGATTCGAATTTTGGCCGCATCGATTCGAGATCCGCGTCCTGAAGACCCGAAAACACATTAAATCCAAATGGTTCAATGTCCTGGACGAATCTGCACCCGTCATACTTCACGGGAATAAGCAGAGAGATTTGACCAGAAGCAAGCATACCGGTTCCACTGCACAACGCGAGAAGTCTGGGACCATTAAATTCATACAGATAGATGTCTGTCGCGCCATTTCCTTCCAAAAAAGCCGGCTGCCCGGCAGCATTCTCTCCCAGCTGACTCATCAACGTATACGTGTCCGACGCATAGATCTTATTCCCGTCTGTGACCTCATACATGGAAAACTGGAGATTGTATTCGGGGCTGATGCCCACCACCAGAAGCTCTTCCCGCCCGTCCAGGTCAAAATCGGATATATAGGATCCCATGTTTGTGGTCGGAACCTCAGATCTGTCGTACCCCTGATTAACGCCGGTTTCCGTACTGTCTTTGGCATAATCTCCCAGATACCCATTGAATGTCTGACCGTACAGATCATCCAGATACCCGCTGAACTCATCCAGAATCTGCGCAGCAGTTTTATTCTCCTCAGCCGCTGCCGCATCCCCGGCGGCTGCCGACATTCGCATTCCGGGGAATCCGGATGCCAGTAATACTGCCGCTGCAAGTACAGAAACCAACAAGTGTTTTTTCATGTTTTCCTCCTCTCATCATCGAGTGTCCGCCCATCCTGCAGAGATTGCATGTCGGCTATTCCGTTTTAGACGGGTCTGGGATGCATTTTTTTACGCGGGAATCCTCAGGACCAGTCACTTAATAACTCAGGAAGATCCTGCGCACCGCAAGCCAGGTGTTCAAGACAAAATGTTGTTGATAATAAACCGGTTCATATCTTCGTAGCTGTCCCATGCCTCTCCGGGAATATTATAGCCTGTGTATCCGAAGAGAGACCTGTTACTCTCACAGTTCCTGCTTCTGATATCTTTCGATCGTGCAACTATGCTTCTTTAGATCCGCATCATAACTGATTCCGACCAGAATAACCTCTTCTTTATAGTGTTCAAATACTTTCGGATAGTTTCTGTTTTTGATCTGCGCGATCGCTCCTTCTGCTCCCTGATTCCATTTGAGTTCCACGATCATTGCGGGGAGCGCGGATCTCCTTTTGGGGAGGAAGACGACATCCGCAATGCCGTGTCCGGAGGGCAGTTCCTCCACTCTGGCATATTGATCCACGCAGGAAATATATGCCATCTTTACAACATAGCGCAGGCTCTGTTCGTTATTATAGAATGTCGGGGCGTAGGAAGTATCGTGTACTTCCTGTATGGCTTCCGCGACACGCTCCGCGTTTCCCGCAATAGTATCCCGCAGGAGCCGGTCTGATTTTCTGACCAGCTCGATCAGGTTTTTATGCTTTGCTTTTCGAAGTATTTTCTCAAATTCCAGCCTGACTTCTTCATTGGGGATTCCGGCAAGCCCTGTCAGCGTATCGCCTTCATCGTCGTCAAAGGAATCCGATACTTCTTCATAGGTCAGGTATCCCAGATGAATCAGCAGTGTCAGTACATCGTCTTTGCTGGTGAATGTTTCAACATCGTTCCGGAAGGAATCCGGATCCACCACAATGCTTTCACCTGCAATCAGTCTCGCAATATCATCCTGGAGGCCGTCCTGGTCCATGTCGATGTACGTCATCAGCGCCTCTGCCGCAGAAGTCTTTTTCCAATAAGATTTATATTTTCCGGTGGTAAGCGCCTGCATCACAGAATAGGGATTGTAGACAGAAAACTGCTCTCCGACAGTATATCCGTCATACCACCTCTTCATGGCTTCAAAGCTTCTTCCATGTATCCTGCACAGTTCCTGCACCTCGTCCTCCGTAAAGCCCACGTAAAACGCGAAGTCCTGCGGCTCCAGCATGGAGTATTCCTGAAAATCAGAGATCGCGGACTGGGACCCGTCTTTTTTTATAGGCAGGATTCCCGTCATATAGGCTGCGGCGACTGCTTTCGGCGTGAAATTATTGTTTTTGAACCATCCCCTGAGCAGATTCAAATATCTTCGCTGCGCTTCCTCATCAGTCCCTGACTCCCTGATGATGGAATCCCATTCATCAAGGACAAATACGATTTTCCTCCCTGTTTTGTTCACCAGTTCGATCAGTGTCTCATTCAGAGATTTCCTCCCGGCGGCTTCCGGAAGGATCTCCTCCACCTCGCGCCGGAGCGCGTCAGAAATCCGCATGGGAATCTCCTGAAGGGAAAGGCCTTCTTTTTTTGATTCCGAAATGAAGCTTGTTATGTCAAGATCGATAACGTGATATTTATTGAGATGTTCCTCATAAGTGGGATCTTCAGATATTCTGTATTTTTCAAACAGCCCGTGTGAATCGCAGGTCGCGTCGTAGTATGCGCAGAGCATCTGCGCCGCATAGGTTTTTCCAAAGCGGCGGGGTCTGCTGATGCAGGCGAGGTTCTTCGTCGTGCCGATGGCAGTGTTCAAAAGTCCGATCATTCCGGTCTTATCAACATATTCGCTGTTGGCGATTCTCGCAAACCCGCTGTTCCCGGGATTCAGATATGTCCCCATTTTCTGTTCTTCCTTCTTTACTGCGCACAGGTTTTTCGGGTATATGACGGCATACCGACAGCCTGCATCGTATGTTTAACCTGTTTTCTTCCCTGAGGTTCAGTTCCTGTAGCAATTATAGTCTATTCCCGTCTTTTTTTCATCCAAAAATAGAGACGTTAGGGAGACAGGGGACGGTTCTCTGTCTCCTCTGAAAACGTCCCTGTCTCCCGTGTCTCCCCGAAAGCAAACGATGCAAAAAGGTACTGGAAAACAGTTGAAAAACTGCGAAAGAAAAGTCTCTTCCCTGATATAATAAATACTGTCGGAACCAAAAACCGGTCCCGATAATCGATTCCCGGCTGACTTCGTCAGCCTTTTAGCGTCAGCAGCTCCGCTGCTTCCGATCAGCTAAATTGTGGGAAAATCCTTTTTCCACAAGCACATCGGCAAAACATATCAGTTTATTCACACAGCCAGGCAATGATTACGCAGGAGGAGTGAAGATGGATCTCACAAACCGTCATGGATGGAAAATCATGATTCCGCGTGTCTCCGTTATTCCGGAGGCTCAGAAGTATCTTGAAGACAGAGGGCATACCGTGATCCCCTATAACGCCCTTAAAAGTGCTGAACTGCTGGAGGAACTGCGTATCTATCGTCCGAACGCCATTGTGATCCGGGACATCAAAGCCGACAGGGCGTTTTTTGAAACGGCAGCGCCGGAATTGAAAGCATTGGCGCGCTACGGAGCGGGATACGACGGCGTCGATCTGGAGACCGCTGATGAATTCGGTGTCAAGTGTGTCTATGCTCCGATCGGCAACAGCTTTTCAGTTGCCGAAATAGCGATGTTCCATATGCTCCACGCCAGTTTTCGGATCGAGCAGGTCAGGAAGAATATGATGGTCGACTTTATGCTTGCCAAGCAGAGAACACCGTATTTTAACCTGGCCGGGAAGACCGTCGGACTGATCGGCTGCGGCAACGTCGGAAGCCGTGTGGCGAAGCATGCCATGGAATTTAAAATGAACGTCTGGGCGTATGACCCCTTCAAACCTGCCAAAGATTTTCCTAAAGGCGTGCGGGTGGTAAGGAACCTGGATGAACTGCTGGCTGGATGTGATTATGTATCCCTGCATGCGCCGGCCACCTCTGTCACCAGAAATATGATCAACAAAGAAACGCTTGGCAAAATGAAGCCAACGGCTTATCTGATCAACACCGCGCGCGGAGCGCTGGTCAAAGAGGCCGACGTAATAGAAGCCATTCACAATGGCGTGATCGCCGGAGCGGAGTTTGACACCAGCGCCAATGAGCCTCTGACAGCGGACAGGGAAGTCCTTCACACAGAAGGTATTTACATTACGCCTCATCAGGGCGGCAGTACAAAGGAAGCATCCTCCAGGGCGTGTATGATGGACTGCATCGGAATCCATGAGATCTATGAGGGGAAGGAGCCTTCCTGGCCCATTCCCCGGGTCAATTACGATACAGCACCGACGTATGATGATGTGAACGAAGAGCCGGCCTATGCTGCGCCGGATTACCTTGATATCTGGGCACTGTAAATGATTCAGGGAAGAGTTGCAGAACAGAGGGTGCCGCCGTATGGCGGCACCCTTTGTCTTCCAATAATCTGTATATTTCACCTTTATTCAGCTGAATCATAGCGTTACATGCAGTATTC
>JAUNJS010000153.1:0-2931 GCA_030533125.1 Eubacteriales bacterium
CCGGAGCCTTCGCCTGACGTTCCGGAACTTCTGCCTGACCATGCAGAAACATTCGTCTGACAATACCGAAGTATTACGTTATTTTGATTGCAGAGGTGAAATACATGCCTAAAATCGGTATTCCATTAAGGTACACTCGCTTGCCGAACGGCAGATGTATTCTATATTTAGGAGAAAAAGTCAGACGCTGTGTTCAAAAAGCCGGCGGTTTTGTTGTTCCGATCGTGCAGCCGCAGGATGTCGACTATATGGACACCCGCTATGATGAATTTGAAGAGTTGACGGATCGCGAAAAAGAATCTGTTGAACAGTATCTGGATCTGGTTGACGGAGCCTTCATTCCCGGCTGCAACAAGGTTACTCCGTATGACAAGTATTTTCTGGAAAGATGTACAGAACGGGACCTGCCGACTCTGGGAGTATGCATCGGGATGCAGCTGATGAGCTGTGCGGGGGAAGAATTTTTTAAAGTTTATGAAATAAAATCGCAGGTAGAACATTTTCAGGAGCATGATCATACACTGGCGCATAAAATACAAATCAGGAAGGACACTCTCTTATTCAACATCCTTGAGAGAGAGGAAATATTCGTTAACAGCTATCATTTCTATCATGCTGTTGTGCGTAATCGATACATAGTAAACGCTTATAGCGAAGACGGGATTGTTGAGGGGATTGAACTGCCTGACCGGACGTTTCATCTGGGCATACAATGGCACCCTGAAATCAGTTATGATTTTGATGAAAATTCCCGGAAAATCATTGATTATTTCATCTGTGAATGCAGGAAGAAAGAGTGACGCAATACAGTGTTCGGAGAGACAGCAGCGCGCTGGCTGGAGAGATAACCTTATGGAAGAGATAAACCGCATATTTTCGGAGATGAAGGATGACGACCGCGTCCAGCAGATGCGCTCGTTTACCGCGCACGGAAAAGTGAATACATTTGATCACTGCTGCAGCGTGGCCAGCCTGAGCAGCAGGATCAATCGCGCCCTGAAGCTCCATGCCGATGAAGAGACGCTTCTGAAGGGCGCCATGCTCCATGATTATTACCTGTATGACTGGCACGAAGAAGATGACGGATCGCACAAATGGCACGGATTCAAACATGCCAGAACCGCGGCAAGGAACGCGAAGAGGGATTTCGCGATCGATGACAAAACGGAACAGGTAATCCTGAGTCATATGTGGCCGCTGAACGTGAGCCGGATTCCCCGCAGCCGGGAGGCCTGGATCGTGTGCGTGGCGGACAAATGTGTATCGCTCAAGGAAACGCTGTTTCATAGATAAGAGATAAAGGATGAAGATGCTTTTGGAAACAGTGTTTCGTAAATGAAGGATGAAGACGTTCCTGCGAATAGTGTTTCAGAGAGAAAGGATAAAGACGCTCCGGGAAACGTTTTTTCAGAGATGAAGAATGAAGACGGTCCGGGAAATATTTTTTCAGAGAGAAAGGATAAAGGCGATTCGGGAAATATAGTTTCAAATTTCAGAGAGGAAGGGGACAGTTCGCTGTCCTCTTTTTTATTCCGCTTGTAAACAGCTGTTTTCCCGGGTGTTCGCGCGAACGATTCCACATGGTGAATTGCGGAGATATCTGTGGTATGATATTAACGATTTTTTCCGGAACGACTGATCGAATAGATGGGGTAAAAGGATGGATATCAGCATTCTTCTGGCATTACAAAATTTCAGAAACGGCGGCGGCGCGATTCTGGTGGATTTTCTGTCAAAAATGACATACCTCGGGGAATTGAACACCGCGATCGTCATCATGGCGATTCTTTACTGGGGCGTCAGCAAAGAGCTGGGCACATATCTCCTCATGGGGTGGAGCGGCAACCGGCTGGTGAACGGGACGTTGAAGGTGACGGTCTGTGCCTACCGGCCGTGGATCAGGGATGCCCGCATCGTGCCTTACGGGAATTCCATCACGACCGCGACGGGATATTCCTTTCCCAGCGGCCACACAATGAACGGAGCCACGGTGTTCGGCGGCGGCGCGGTGCGCCCGGACATGCCGCGGGCTCTGCGGATCATGCTGGGCATTGTTGTGGCGCTGATAGCGTTCAGCCGCAATTTTCTGGGTGTACATACGCCGCAGGATGTACTGGTCGGCGCGGGAGCAGGCCTTCTGGTGATGTGGCTCACCCTCAGGCTGATGCGTTGGCTCGAGGTCAATCCGGAGAAGGACAGGGTCGTGGTGTGCGCCGGAATCGGACTTGCCATTGCCGTGGCTCTCTACGCCGCGCTCAAACCCTATCCCGAAGATTTTGACGAGGCGGGGAAACTGATCGTGGACGGGGCGAAGATGGCCAATGACACTTTCAAAGGAGTGGGATGGTGTTCCGCCTTTCTGATCGGCTGGATCCTCGAACGGCGATATGTCCGGTTTTCAACGGACATTCCTCTGACGCGAAAGCTGACAAGGACCGTCATCGGACTCATCAGCTATTACGCGGTAAGCCTGATTCTCGTTCCTCTGGTCAAAGGGGCGATTCCGGGACCTGCCGGCACGATTACATCCTGTTTCCTGCAAATGTTTTATGTGGCGTTCCTTTTTCCCTGGTGTATCGTACATTTCGAGACTCCTGCGGAGAATTACGCAGAGAATTTCTCAGAGAATCCGGAAGAGATAACTGCAGAGAATCCGGTTGCGAATCAGTGATAGAATCCCGCAGGGAATCCTGTAGAGAATCCGGGATGATTTTTGCACTGCCCCTGGATTCGGCGCATCCTCTTGATCCGGGCGGCCCCGGAAGGAGGGGGAGGTCCTCCTGCTGCCGGTGTTCCGGCTGTCTGTGTTTCCGTATTCAGCCGGAGTCGGGAAAGGGAAAGTGGCTTCGGGCCCTTTTCCCCGGCGGCGATTAGCGGCGCGGAAACATGGTGCGTGGACCCGGAGAGGAATAAAGAGCGGTATAGTGTGCG
>JAUNJS010000153.1:2947-7324 GCA_030533125.1 Eubacteriales bacterium
AGAACGGCAGACAACGCGGTTTAAAGAACGGCAAAAGGCGCGGTTTTAAGACCGGCATAAAACAATCGTAAACATAGAAATAGAAAACGAAAAGGAAAAAGAAAATGAACGTAAGAATGAAAAGAAAAATATTGTCGGTGCTTCTTTCAGCCGGAATTGTTTTTCTCGTGGCGTGCCGGTCTTCCGGGAAAGAGGCTGTCGGAATCCCGCACTGGAAGGCGGATTCCGCGGCGATGCAGGAGATTATTTCTTTTGTGGCTTCCGTGACGGAAGAGTCCTCAGAGGCTTATGTGCCCGAAAAAGAACGCATCGCTGTATTTGACTTTGACGGAACGCTGTTTGGGGAGCTGTTTCCGACGTATTTCGACAACTGTCTTTTCCTGCACAGAGTGCTGCACGATGAGAGTTTCGAGGCCCCGCAGGATGTCCGGGAATACGCGCAGGCGCTGGAAGATTCTTTTGTAAACGGTCAGGAAGAGCCGGAATCTCCGCGCTCTACGGCGCAGATGACGGCGGAGTGTTTCGCCGGGATGACGGTGGAAGAATACCGGGCGTATGTGCGGGATTTCATGGGGAAGCCTGCCGCGGGTTTTGAAAACATGACTTACGGGGAGGGATTTTATCAGCCGATGACAGCTCTGATCGAGTATCTGGCGGACCGCGGATTCAAGGTATTTATCTGCTCCGGGTCGGAGCGGGCGATGGTCAGGGAGCTGATCGCGGGAAGGCTGGATGAATGGATTTTACCGGAAAGAGTGATCGGAAGCACGTTCTCCCTGAAGGCGGCCGGGCAGGGGGAAACACCCGGAAGAAGCTATTCCTTTACCCCGGAGGATAAAGTGCTGATGGAGGGGAATCTGGTCGCCAAAACGCAGAAGACTAATAAAGTGTTTTCCATTGTGGACGAAATCGGGCAGCCGCCAGTTCTCGTTTTCGGGAATAGTTCCGGGGATCTGTCCATGGCGCAGTACTGCGTCCAGCACGGCGGACAGGCGTTCATGCTTCTTTGTGATGACCTGGAACGGGACTACGGAAATCTCCAGACGGCGGAGAAGTTCAAGGAAACCTGTGAAAAGAGCGGTTACCACACGGTTTCCATGCGGGATGAATTTGAGACGATCTACGGAGAGAATGTAAAAAAGACTGAAAAAGGGAAGACAGGAGAGAGTCAGATCGATGACTCCGGAACCGGAGAGAACAAGACCGGAGAGACTGAAGCCGGAGCGGGCGCGGCTGCCGCGGTTGCGCCTTCGGAAGGGAATAAGCTCGCGGAAATCAGGTCTCGCGGAACGCTTCTCGTCGGGACAGCCGGGGACTATCGCCCGATGTCCTATCTGGAGCCGGAGACCGGCGCGTACTGGGGCTTTGATACAGAACTGGCGGAAGATCTTGCCGATGAGCTCGGCGTGGAGATTGAATATGTCCCGACCTCCTGGCCGACGCTGATGGAGGACACGCTTGCCGGGAAATTTGACCTTGCCGTCTGCGGAATCACGATCACGGAGGCCAGAAAAGAACAGGCGCTGATGTCAGAGGGATATCTGGGGAACGGAAAGACCGTGCTGTGCCGCGCGGAAGATGCCGGAAAGTACACGAGCCTTGAGGCGGTCAACCGCCCGGAGGTGCGCGTGATGGTAAATCCCGGCGGGCTCAACGAACAATTCGCCCGTAAGAATCTCCCGGACGCCACGCTGGTGATCCACGATGTGAACCAGGAAATCCCGGGACTGATTGCCTCCGGCGAGGCCGATGTCATGATCACAGAGATTATGGAGGCCGCCTATTATGTCGGCCAGGACGGGAGACTCGCGGCGCCGCTCATTTACGAGCCGTTTACCAACGGGGAACTGGGGATGCTGATGCCGAAGGGATCAGAAGATCTCCTGGAATATGTCAACGAATTCCTGGAGGACGAACGGCAGTCCGGGAGACTTGACGAGCTGGCGGATGAATACATCTACCGCTATTTTGAGAAAGAGGAAGAGCTGCAGCCGGCGGCGTAAAGAAGCAGGGCTTTCCGCCCGAAAGAGAAGTTTTCGAGGAAGAAACCGTTCGGATGCAGCCGGCATCATAAGAAAGCAGGGCTTTCCGCCGGAAAACGAAGTCTTCGAGGAAGGGATCGTTCGGCTGCAGCCGGCGGCGTAAGGAAGTTGAGGACAGATGAACATTTATTTCGCGCCCCTGGAGGGGATCACAGGCTATGTATACCGGAACGCTCATCACAGGGTGTTCGGGGGAGCCGACCGGTACTACACTCCCTTTCTGTCTCCGAATTACACGCATCGTCTGAAGGGGAAGGAAGCCGGGGATGTGGATCCGGCGAATAATGAAGGGATTCCTCTCGTCCCGCAGATTCTGACGAACCGCGCAGAGGATTTTCTCTGGGCGGCGGGGGAGCTGGCGGACCGGGGATATCGGGAGGTCAATCTGAACCTCGGATGTCCGATGCCCACGGTCGTGAAAAAAAGACGCGGGGCCGGGCAGCTGGCGGATCTGGACGCGCTCGACCTTTTTTTCGAAAAAATCTGTTCCGGGATGGAACAGGACCGGGATCCGGACCGCGATGGAAAACGCAGCTGGAAACTGTCCGTGAAAACTCGGATCGGGATGGACACGGCAGAGAAAGCGGAGGCGCTGGTCGGGATTTATAACAGATACCCGATATCCGAGCTGATCGTGCACCCGCGGACACAAAAGGACTTATACAGGGGCGAGCCGGATCTGGAGACCTTTGCCATGATTCTGGACCGGAGTGTACATCCCGTTGTGTATAACGGCGATATCTGTACTGTTTCCGACTATCAGAGAATCACCGCCCGCTTCCCGGCATGCCGGGGAGTCATGATCGGGCGGGGACTGATTGCCAACCCGGCGCTTGCGCGGGAAATCCGCACGGGAGAACCTCTGCGGATCGAGGAACTGCGGCTGTTCCACGATGAGGTTTTCAAGGCACTGCAGGAATGGCTGCCGGGACAGGCTCCGCTGATCGGCAAAATGAAAGAACTGTGGTTTTATATGGGAAACAATTTCCGGGACGCAGACAGATCTTTGAAGGAAATCCGGAAAGCAAAGAACATTGTTTCCTATCAGGCGGCGGTTCGCACCCTGTTTGCGCAGGGGAGATTTGCGGAAAAGCAGTAAGGAGAAACGGAAACAGGAAGAAACCGAGAGACAACAGTAATACAACCCGGGAGACAACGAAAGACAATGAAAGTCAACCGTAAGACAACCCGGGAGACGCGAAAGTCAACCCGGGAGACAACGAAAGACAACAGAACGACAACCCGGGAAACACGAAAGACAAATGGTTGACAGAAGAAGTTAGTAATGCTAAACTAAAAATGCCGCTGAGGGCGGCATTTTTTTGAATGATATGGTTAGAAAAATCTAATTGAGTTTGCTTTATTAAACACGGGCAAACAGGCAGGACATGGACCTTGTCGGATTTGCAACGGAAATCCCGATTAATATGGAAGCTGCGGGTTCTGTCCGGCATGCAGCGGAAATCCAGATCAACATGGGAGCTGCGGATCCTGTCCGGTAAGTAAAGGGGTGCAGATAACCGGAAGAGACAGCAGGCAGCCGGACGGTAAATCAGGAAAAAGAATAAAGAGAAAGAGATAAAAAACACGATGACAAAAGGACAGAAACTGTGATGGAAAACACGGGGAACCGGCCGCTGCATGCTGATGAGGCTGTGGAATCTGAAAAGAACGGGATTACGGAAGAACAAAGAGCGCTGGCCCGGCGGACCAGGGAGATCATTCTTTCCAGTCTGGACAGGCATGTACTGATTCATGAGCTCGGGCAGATTTTGCATGTTTCTCCGACACAGATCAAAAGCTGCTTTCGGAAGGTTTACGGGGTGCCTGTATATTCTTTCGCCAGAGCCCGGAGGATGGACAAGGCAGCCCGGATGCTGGAGGATTCCGATGAGACCGTCCTGGTGATTGCGGGAAGCTGCGGATATGAAAACGGCAGTAAATTTTCAAAAGCTTTCCGGGAGGTCAAAGGGGTTTCCCCGAGCGAATACCGGAGAAGGATTCGCTGGGAGCGGGAGAACCGGCCGGAAGACAGTGACTGCGAATCAATATGGCCTTGAGAAGTGAAGATGCTGCAGTTGTGAGCAGGTCCCGGCAGAGGATTCCTGCGTTTGACTTTTTGGAGCCAAAAGAGTCATAACTAACCTGCCTGATCTGTCCGTATGGAGTGGAAAAAACGAAAACTAACTCCTTATCATGAACAACGAAAATAATACTATTGCAAATCAAAACAAGTACAAACCGATACGAGACAAAGCAGATCGGACACATCTGAAACGCAGGAGGTATGAAATGTTTGACTGGCATTGGAAAAAGTGCAGATGGCTTGGGGCAG
>JAUNJS010000154.1:0-3774 GCA_030533125.1 Eubacteriales bacterium
CATGGCTGTATGGTGGAGAGGCAGTCCGAACCCCGAAAGGGGGACCCGCCGTAAGGCGGGGAGTAGGAAGCACGCGACTTCAGTCGTGTGAGGCTTCACCATTGTTATAAATCATATTATCATGGAAAAATGTCTCCGGAGATGAGAACCGTCCTCCGGAGACCGGTGAGACCGGTGCTGCTGATCCTGAGCCGAACGGCGCGGGGGTGCAGTATCGCATTCTGTTTTAAAGTAATGTGCCATGGCAGCGAAACTGCCTCCACCGGGGAGTAATGCTCTTCGGATTACAGACGCGTTTCACGCGCGGATGCAGGGAACAAACAGGTCTACACGCGCGGGTGCAGGGAACAAAACAGGTTTACACACGGGGGAAAGAGGAATGTCAGAAATACAGGGATATGAGGAACTGCTGCAGTTTATCGAGGAAGAAGATATCGCGTTCATCCGGCTGGCGTATTTTGATGTGCTGGGCAGGCAGAAAAACATCGCCCTCATGTCCGGGGAGCTGGAGCGGGCTGTCAGATGGGGCGTTTCGATTGACGGGTCCGCGATAGCCGGATTCGACGCGAACGTGCGCAGCGACCTGTTCCTGAAACCGGATCTGCCCACTCTCTCGATCGTGCCGTGGAGGCCTTCGGACAGCAGGGTCTGCCGGATTTTCTGCGATGTAGTCTATCCGGACGGCACGCCTTTTGAGTCGGACACGCGGTTCATGCTCAAAGAGGCGGTGCGCGAGGCGGCCTTGAAGGGAATTGAAGTAAAATTCGGCTCCGAGATGGAATTTTATATTTTCCGCACGGACGAGCAGGGCAGAGCGACAAAACAGCCGATCGACCGGGCGGGATATATGGATGTGGAGCCCCTTGACGCGGGGGAGAATCTGCGGCGCGATATCTGTTTCGCGCTTCTGGAGATGGGCATTACGCCGGAATCCTCCCATCATGAGCGCGGTCCCGGCCAGATGGAAATCGATTTCCGCTACAGCGACCCTGTCCGCGCTGCCGACAACACATCCACTGTCAAGTGGGCTGTCCGCAGCATCTGCGCGGCAGACGGATACGCGGCGGATTTTTCGCCGAAGCCCCTTGCGGACGAGCCGGGAAGCGGGATGCACCTGAATATCTCTGTGCACAGCGGGGAAGGAAGAGACGATACGGACGCTTTCATGGCGGGAATCCTGAAATATATCCGGGATATTACGCTTTTCTTAAACAGGACCGAAAAATCCTATGCGCGCTTCGGGAGGATGGAAGCGCCCCGGTATCTGAGCTGGGCAGTGCAGAACCGGAGCCAGCTGATCCGGATCCCGGCAGATCCCTCCGGGCGCAGGAGGATCGAGCTACGCTCCCCGGATCCGAAGGCAAACCCGTATCTGGCTTTCGCGCTCCTGATCCGGGCCGGACTGTACGGGGTGGAGCACCATCTCCCTCTCCCTGCGCCCATGGATATCAACCTCTACAGGGCGGAACCTCAGCTGACCAGAGGCCTTGACCAGCTGCCGGGAAGCCTCCAGGAAGCCTGGCAGTACGCGCAGCACAGTGATTTTGTACAGAAATATGTTCCTGCCAGCTGCCTGGCAGCGTACGCGGAGGCGTTATCTTGAAGCGTTGCGCTTCATACATGTTTGTAAACAGAAGGTCATGGCCACAAGTATAAAAGGCATGTGCTGCGCAGGCAGGAGGACCGCAGTCAAAACTTCGTTTTCCGCGTTTCTTTTGCGGCGGACTGCGGGAGCGTGCGGACGAGGAACAATCCGGGGCGCTTTTGCCACTGGCGGAGCGGGCAAGCTCTGTCATTGTAAATCATAAAGGAAAACAATATCGTAACGAAAAAAACGTCTGTTTCGGCGCGGGGCGCTTCGACATGGAGGAAAAAATGTCTCGAAAAGAGAAATCCTGCGCTGTACTTGCGGCTGCGGGAAATGAAAAAAACCTCACCGTGATCCTTCTCGCCCTCAAGGACGCAAGGACATCCCTTCAGGCCGCGGGACCGGAAATCCGGGTCATGCAGGCACATACAATGGTACAGGTTAAGCGCCAGGCGGCGCCTGTCGGCGCGGGAAAGCCTCCGGGAATTCTGGTCCTCAGCGCGCCTTTAAAATCCCCGGAATCGTCCGCCGCGGGCGGGGAGGCATCCCCGGCAGGCAGTGCTGCCGGTGCCGCGGCGGATTCAGTCTCCGGCGGGGAGGCGGCCGGCGTTTCCACGGGCGGCTCCGGCTGGATTGAGGATATCCTCGCCATTGCGGGGAGAAACCCGGAGATGCAGATTGTGCTTCTCACAAGCAGAGAAGTCCGGGACCATGTTGCCTATCGCTGTAATCATGGTAATATATATGTGTTCTCCCTGCCGCTCCGCAGGCAGACGCTGTCGGAAGTTCTGCGCATTCTCCTGATCATGTACGGGCGGGTCTCCCAGAAGGACGCCGAACTGGACCGGCTCCGCGCGAAGGTCAATGAGATGAGTGTGATCGCCAGGGCAAAATGTCTCCTGATCGAGAAGGAACGGATGACCGAAGAAGAGGCCCATCACGCTCTGGAGAAGCGCGCGATGGACAACAGTCTGTCAAAAAAGGAAGCGGCAGAGGAGATAGTCCGGAAATACACCCTGTGACGCAGGGGGGACAGCAGAAATCTTTACTAATACATATTCTTTGACTTAAGGAAGGCAAATGTTTACAGCGAATCAGGATTATTTAAAACTTCCGGGGAGCTATCTGTTCTCCACCGTGGCAAAAAAGACAAAGGCTTATACGGACACTCATCCCGGGGCGAAAATCATCCGCCTGGGAATCGGAGACGTCACGCTGCCCCTTCCGGGGGCCGTGATCGACGCCCTGCACAGGGCGGTAGAGGAGCAGGCATACGCGGAGACATTCCGGGGATACGCGCCGGATCTCGGGTATTCTTTTTTACGGGAAACAATCGCGGCGCACGATTTCGCCGCGCGCGGATGCGAAATCGCGGCGGACGAAATCTTCATCTCGGACGGGGCGAAGAGCGACTGCGCGAATATTCAGGAGATTTTTTCGCGGGACGCGAAGATCGCCGTCTGTGATCCCGTTTATCCCGTGTATGTCGACAGCAATGTCATGGCCGGGAGGACAGGGGACTATGATGCCGACCGGCAGACCTGGAGCCGCGTGATTTATATGCCCTGCACGCGGGATAACGGCTTTGCCCCGCAGTTTCCGGACGAGACGCCCGATCTGATTTATCTCTGTTTTCCCAACAATCCGACGGGCGCGGCAGTGACAAAGGAATTTCTTCAGGATTGGGTTGATTACGCGAACCGCGTCGGCGCGGTCATTCTGTACGACGCGGCCTATGAAGCCTACATTGAGGAAGAGGGCATCCCGCACTCGATTTACGAGTGCGCGGGCGCGAGGACCTGTGCCATCGAGCTGCGCTCTTTCTCCAAAAGTGCCGGATTCACCGGCCTCCGGCTCGGCGCCACAATCATCCCGAAAGATCTCAGGGACAAAAACGGACAGGCCCTCCATCCGCTCTGGGCGCGCCGCCACGGAACAAAGTACAACGGAGCCCCCTACATCGTCCAGCGCGCCGGCGAAGCGTGCTACACCCCGGAGGGAAAACGTCAGATTGCCGACATGATCGGCCATTACATGAAAAATGCCCGCTTTATCCGGGAGAGCCTGCAGTCCTTCGGCTATGAAGTCTCCGGCGGCATCAACTCCCCTTACCTCTGGCTCCGCGCGCCGGGCCGGATGACCAGCTGGGAGTTCTTTGACTACCTCCTCGAAAAAGCCAATGTCGT
>JAUNJS010000154.1:3874-7291 GCA_030533125.1 Eubacteriales bacterium
GGAAGCTCCGGCATGGCCATATACTGTGAAAACAGGGAAGGAGACAGGAATGGTTTTCTGTCTCTTTCTCTGTTTTTTCTCCCGATCTTTTTCTTATTCATCCCGGTGAAAACGGTGCAGTTCCGCGCGCGGGACGGCACCTGCCCGGCGGAATCTCAAATCCCCCGCCTGCATGCAGGGGCGTGAAAACGGTTTTCTGTTGCAATCCAACTGGTATCTGGTTATTATGAAAAAAGATTCCGGATTCGGCGGATCGATCAAATGCAGCAGACATACAGCGGTATTGCCGCGGAGGGGAAACCAGATTATGGAAGAGAGAGCGATCACGAGATTAATGCGGGATGACGAAGGGGTATACCATTGGGTCTACCGTCTTCCCATGTTCAAAAACTTCTCCATCCTGAAGACTGTTCTGAAAGCAATGGGAATCGGGTTGTTGATCACATACGCACTGATTCTGCTGCTTGTGACCGATGGCGGAACAAACCGCCCGGACGGTCTCGGGATGCTGATCGGAATTCTTGCGCTGGTGTTTGTCGCCGTTGTGATCATCGCGTTCGCCTGTTATTTCGGGGTCGCCGCGCTGTACGGGGGATACTATGTGGCGGTCTATAACATGGATGACAGAAAAATCTCGATGTTGCAGCCGGCCGATCAGGCAGACAGAAACAAACTGATCGCCATGTTCTCCGCGGCGGCAGGCGCGCTGGGGGGGAACTGGGGGCTTGTGGCAGCGAGCACAGGCATTACCGGCACGCTGGTGGCGGAGTCGGAGTTTTCGAAAATCCGCTCCCTGAAAATCATTCCCGGGCTGGGGGAAATCCGGGTGCACGCGTTTCTGACCTGGTATACGGTCTATGTAAATCCGGAGGATTTTGGACTTGTCGCGGAGTACATGGAAAGCAGGAGTATCAACGCAAAGGTTGTCCATAAGTAATTTCAAAAAAGGAGGACCGGAAAATGAATCAGAAAGTAGTTGTTCTCAACGCCGCGAAAATGGATTATGACGGGCTGCTGGATTTTTCCACCCTGTCTCCGGAGGTCGATGTATATCCCGACAGCCGGGCGGAGGAGATCCCGGACCGCATCCGGGGGGCCTGTGTGGTCGTGACCAAAGAACTGCCGGTGCCGGCGGAAATGATCGAGCAGTTCCCGGACAGTGTGAAGCTGATCTGCGAGGCCGGAACCGGCTACAATAATATCGCCGTCGACGCAGCGGCGAAAAGAGGGATTACCGTGTGCAATGTCCCGGCGTACAGCTCGCACCGGGTGGCGCACACAGCCGTGATGATGATGCTGAGTCTGTCCTCCACGATGCAGGTACAGATGAAAATGCTGGCGCAGGGGAACCGGGACAATTTCACGAAATGCCTGCAGGTGCCCCATGTGGAACTGAACGGCAAGACGCTGGGCGTTGTGGGCGCGGGAAATATCGGACGTCAGGTGATCCGGATCGCCCAGGCCATGGAAATGCGGGTCCTGTGCTACACCAGGACACCCCGTCCGGACGAGGAGAATCTCTCCTTTGTGCCACTGGAGACACTGCTCAGAGAGAGTGATTATATCTCCCTCCACTGTCCGCTGACGGATAAGACGCGGCATATGATCGATGAAAAGGCGCTCTCCCTCATGAAACCCGGCGCGTTTCTGATCAACACTTCGAGAGGCGGACTGATTGACGAACCCGCCCTGATCCGCGCGCTGCAGGCCGGACAGATTGCCGGCGCGGGCCTTGACGTGCAGGAGACAGAACCGCCTGCGCAGGACAACCCGCTCTATACACTGGACAATGTGATCCTGACCCCGCACATGGGATGGAAAGGGCTGGAGACCCGCCAGCGCCTGGTGGAAGTCGTCGCCACCGATATCCGTGCCTTTTTCGAGGGAAATCCGGTCAATGTTGTCGGATAGCTGCTGGCCTCCCGATTTCCTGAACCGATTGAAGAACCGATTGCAACCGATTGAAAGCTTTAAAATCACTGCTTTTCATTCTTTTCATTTCTATTTGTATTTGGTACAATACAGAACTGGCACAAAACATGCCGGAATGAGATTCCGGCATACCGGACAACAGAGGCTGTCCACGGAGCACCACAACAATAAGCGCGGAGCGCTTTGATATGGAGGAAAAAAATGAGCATTTCTGAACGAAGAGTCGGTACCGTTTCCAGGGGCATCCGCTGCCCGATCATCCGGGAGGGAGATGATCTCGCCGGGATCGTCACGGACAGTGTCCTGGAAGCCGCAGAATATGAAGGATTCGAGATTCGCGACCGCGATGTCATTGCAGTGACGGAGTCCATTGTCGCGCGTTCACAGGGCAATTACTGCAGCGTGAACGATATCGCGGCGGATGTCCGCGCGAAACTCGGCGGAGAGACGATCGGCGTGATTTTCCCGATCCTCTCCAGGAACCGCTTTGCCATCTGTCTGCGCGGTATCGCCATGGGCGCGAAAAAAATCGTGCTGATGCTCAGCTATCCGTCCGATGAAGTGGGCAACGAGCTGGTGAGCCTTGACAAGATCGACGAAGCCGGCGTCAACCCTTTCAGCGATGTCCTGACGCTTGCGCAGTACAGGGATCTTTTCGGCGTGAATCCGCACCCGTTTACCGGTGTCGATTATGTGGAGTACTACGGGGATCTGATCCGGTCCTGCGGCGCGGAAGCGGAAATCATTTTTGCCAACCATCCCACATCGATTCTTCCTTATGCCGACCATATCCTGAACTGCGATATCCACACCCGCAGGCGCACAAAGCGGATCCTTCTGGCCGCCGGCGCGAAGGTGGTCTGCAGCCTCGACGAAATAATGAACGCCCCCGTGAACAGAAGCGGCTGCAATGAGCTGTACGGCCTTCTGGGTTCCAATAAATCCACAGAGGACAAGATCAAGCTCTTCCCGCGCGACAGCGTCGACCTGGTCTTGCAGATCCAGAAAAACATCCTGGACAGGACCGGAAAGCACGTCGAAGTCATGGTATACGGCGACGGCGCCTTCAAGGATCCCCAGGGCAAGATCTGGGAGCTTGCGGATCCGGTTGTCTCCCCGTTCTTTACGGAGGGCCTGATCGGAACTCCGAATGAGCTCAAGCTCAAATATCTCGCGGACAATGACTACGGCCACCTCTCCGGCGACGCGCTCCGCGAAGCCATTTCGGAGAGCATCCGGAAAAAAGACGCGGATCTCAAGGGCAGCATGGCCTCTCAGGGCACGACTCCCCGCCAGCTGACCGATCTCATCGGTTCGCTCTGTGACCTCACCAGCGGGTCCGGCGACAAGGGCACGCCCGTGGTCCTTGTACAGGGGTATTTCGACAATTACACGAACGACTGATTTTTCTCCGGCATTACAAAAATATCAAAGGACACAGGCAGGCGCTGCATTGTGTCCTTTTTTCTGCGAACGGAACGGTTT
>JAUNJS010000016.1:0-3723 GCA_030533125.1 Eubacteriales bacterium
ACCATTATAGAAGGAATCGAAAAAGAATATCAGACACACACTGTTATACGCTTACCTTCAAAAAGTCGGGGAAATCTTCAAAAAGGCAGGCGGGACTTTCGGAAACGGCAAGCAGCGCAGCCGTCTTCCCGGGAGCGAAGAGCCGGACAGGCGGGACTTTCGAAAATGGTATCCTGCGCAGCCTGCCTTGCGGAACGGAAAACCCGGCAGGGAAATGTCCGGACATACAATGCTTACAGAGGAAAGAAAATGAAGTGGATGAGATTCCGGGTCCGCACGAGGACCGACGCAGAGGATATAGTGATCAGCTTTATGGAGGACATCGGCCTGTACGGCGCCGAGATTGAGGACAATGTCCCTTTGACGGCAGCTGAGAAGGAGCAGATGTTTGTGGACATCCTCCCTGCGGGGAAGGAGGATGACGGAACCGCGGTCCTGCATTTTTATCTCGAGGAGACGGAAGACGGCCGGCTCCTTTTGGGAGAGGAACTGTGTACGCCGGAGGAAGTGCGCGCCCGGATCCTGGCAAAGCTGGAAGAGATCCGCGCCTTTACGGAGATCGGCGACGGGACCGTCAGCATCGACGAGACCGAGGATGTTGACTGGATTAACAACTGGAAACAGTATTTTCACCAGTTCTGGATCGAGGATATCCTGGTGATCCCCTCCTGGGAGAAACCCGAGACGGTTACGGAGGACGGGCGGGAAAAAACACCGCGCCTCATT
Source organism: Eubacteriales bacterium (assembly GCA_030533125.1). GTDB lineage: Bacteria > Bacillota > Clostridia > Lachnospirales > Lachnospiraceae > CAG-791. Next base: position 727 of record JAUNJS010000016.1, read on the forward strand.
TTCCACATCGATCCGGGAACCGCTTTCGGCACCGGCATGCATGAGACGACGCAGCTGTGCATCCGGGAGCTGCAGAAATATATCACCCCGGATACGGTGCTGCTGGATGTCGGGACAGGCAGCGGAATCCTGGCGCTTCTGGCCCTGAAGCTGGGGATCCGGAGCGCGGTCGGCACGGACGTCGATCCCTGCGCGCTGCCCGCGATCGAAGAGAACACCGCGTCCAACGGCGTGGATCCCGCGCGGTTCCATGTGATTCTGGGGAACCTGATCAACGATCCCGCTGTGCAGGAGGAGGTCGGCGAAGGCATCTACGACGTTGTGCTGGCCAACATTCTGCCGGATGTCCTGATTCCCCTGACCCCGCGCGCCGTGTGCTGTATGAAACCCGGCGGCGTTTACATCACCTCCGGAATCCTGCTCGAACGCGCGCAGAGCGTCGAGGACGCCATGCGCAGCGCCGGGCTTGAGGTCGTTGGAAAAAAGGAACAGGGCGAGTGGTGCTGTGTGATCGGCAGAAAGCGGAATTCCGCCGGCTGAAAAGAACCGCAGTCCGCGGTCTTTGCGCCTGCAGATACACAGGAGCATGGGCTTCCCGCCGGGGAACGGCCGTGTGTTCCGGTCGCGCAAATGCACAGGAGCTGAGGCTTCCCGCCGGGGAACGGCTGTGCTTTTTTACCCTGCAGATGCACAGGATCTGAGACTGCCCACCGGGGAACGGCTGAAAGACACCGAGGTTGGACGCATGGTACATATTTTTGCCGACCTTTCCGCCATGCAGGGGGATCTGCTCTCCATCGGCGGCAAGGACTACAACCATATTAAAAATGTTCTGCGCATGCATCCCGGCGAGGAGCTGGCGGTGCGCGGCGAGGGCGGGGACGACGGAAACGAATACCGCTTTGAGATTGTTTCGTTTTCAGACACACAGGTAAACTGCCGCCTGCTTTCTGTGCAGCACACCGACGTTGAGCTTCCGGTCAGTGTGATCCTTTTCCAGGGGCTTCCCAAGTCGGACAAGATGGATTTTATCGTACAGAAGGCGGTTGAGATGGGCGCGGCACAGATCGTTCCGGTCGAAATGCGCCGCAGTGTCGTTAAGCTTGCCGGCGACAAGCGCAAAAAGCGCGTCGCCCGCTGGCAGTCCATCGCGGAGGCCGCCGCGAAACAGAGCCGGCGCGCTTTTGTCCCGCAGGTGAGGGAGATTCTTTCCATGGAAGAGGCGCTGGCCTGCGCCGCCGCGGAGGCGGATGTCCTGCTCGTACCCTACGAGGGAATGGCCGCCGCGGCGGAGCAAAGGGAACAGAGCCTCGTGTCCCGGACCGGCGCTTCTTCCGGCGCGGCTGCAGGCCATTTGGGGACGCGCGCCATTCTGGAATCCATCCGTCCCGGCCGGACGATCGCTGTCATGATCGGTCCTGAAGGCGGTTTTGAGGACGCGGAAATAGAAGCGGCGCTGGAAAAAGGCGCGCAGACGGTCTCCCTCGGCAGGAGGATCCTCCGCACCGAGACCGCGGCCCTGGCATTTTTATCTTTTTTGATTTACCGTTTTGAATTGTGACGTGATCCGGAAAAAAGACCGTCCGCTTCGCGACGGCCTGCTCCGGGAAATAACCAGCCGTTTTGTGCGCGGCGGCCGGCTCCGGAAAAAACCATCTGCTTCGCGCGGCGGCCGGCTCTGGAGAATCCCGACTGCTTATGCGCGCGGCGGCCGGCTCCGGAAATAGACCGTCTGCTTCGCGGCGGCCGGCTCCGGAGAATAACCGGCACGTGTCCGTGGCTTCCGCCGCAGGACGAACGGACCGCATTTATGGGTATATCTTTTTATGAACGAAAAAAGGGACATTTATCTCGATAATTCCGCAACGACGCGGGTGTTCCCCGAAGTTGCCGCACTGATGAATGAGATATTTCTGGAGGATTACGGAAATCCTTCCAGTATGCATCATCGGGGGGTTACGGCGGAGCGCCGCCTCGTTCAGGCCAGAAAGACGCTGGCCGGCATCCTGAAGGTGAAGGAAAAAAACCTGTATTTTACCTCCTGCGGAACAGAGTCGGACAACCTCGCGATCATCGGCGGGGCACTTGCGGCGCAGCGACGGGGCAGGCACCTGATCACAACCAGGATCGAACACCCGGCGGTTCTCGAATCCATGAAATACCTCGAGGCGCAGGGGTTTGAAGTCACGCGGCTCGGAGTCGACCGGGACGGGCTGGTTTCCCCGGAGGCAGTCGCGGCCGCGGTGCGCCCGGATACGGTTCTGGTCTCTGTAATGCATACCAATAATGAGATCGGTTCGGTACAGCCGGTGGAGGAGATCGGACAGGCTGTAAAGCGGGCGAATCCGCAGACGCTTTTCCATGTGGACGCGGTCCAGGGCTTCTGCAAAGACCTCATCCTTCCCAAAAAAATGCACATCGATCTCCTCGCGGCAAGCGGCCACAAGATTCACGGCCCCAAAGGGATCGGCCTTTTGTATGTTGCGGACGGCGTGCGCCTGGAACCGCTCATGCACGGCGGAGGGCAGCAGGGCGGAATGCGTTCCGGGACCGAGAATGTCCCCGGCATCGCGGGCATGGCGCTTGCGGCGCAGATGCTCTGCGGGAATCTGGAGGCTGACCGGGAGAAGCTCTCTGCCATGAAACAGCGCCTCATCGCGCTGCTCGCGCAGATTCCGGATGTGGAGTTCAACGGCAGGACCGATGAGACCGCCGCGCCGCATATTCTGAGTGTCCGCATCCGCGGCGTCCGCGCGGAAGTGATGCTCCATGCGTTGGAGGACAAGGGAATCTACGTTTCCTCCGGAAGCGCGTGCTCTTCCAATCATCCGCGTCCGTCGGAGACGCTCGCTGCCATCGGGACACCCTCCGCGGAGATGGACAATTCCATCCGTCTGAGTCTGTCCGTGATGAATACGATGGAGGAAATGGACGTGACCGCGCAGGCCATCGCCGAACTCATTCCGTTCCTGCGCAAATTTGTCAGAAGATAGAGAG
>JAUNJS010000016.1:3823-5126 GCA_030533125.1 Eubacteriales bacterium
AACAGAGAGAACAGGGATATAGAACAGATATGAACAATCGATATGATGCTTTTTTGATTAAATATGCCGAGATCGGCATCAAGGGAAAAAACCGCCACGTCTTCGAGGAGGCGCTGGTCCGTCAGATCAAGATCGCGCTGCGTCCCTGTGAGGGACGGTTTTCCGTGATCCGGACCTACGGCAGAATTTTTGTCGAGGCGCAGAGCGAATATGATTTTGAAGAGGTCACGGAGGCCCTGTCGCATGTTTTCGGGATCCGGGGGATCTGCCCGGTCGCCGAATATGAAATCATGCCTGTCGGGGAGCTCTGCAGCACCGCGGCGGCCTTCCTGCAGGCGGAGTATCCCGTCGACGAAGGAACAGGATTCGGAACAGGCGGAGCAGCCGGTGCGGCGGATGGGAGCGGGACGGTGTGTCCGGACGCGAAAAATGGCGCGCACACCTTCAAGGTGCATACGCGCCGCATGAACAAACAATATCCGCAGGATTCCCTGGAGGTGAACGCCCTGGTCGGACAGGCGGTTCTCGAGGCCTGCCCGAACATGTCTGTGGATGTCCACACCCCGGAGATCATGCTCAGTATTGAGATCCGTGAAAAAATATACATCTATTCGCAGATGATCCCCGGCCCGGGCGGACTGCCGGTCGGCGTCGGCGGCAAGTGCATGCTCCTGCTTTCCGGCGGGATCGACTCCCCGGTGGCGGGCTACATGGTGGCCAAGCGCGGCGTCCGGATCGACGCGGTCTACTTCAACGCGCCGCCCTATACCAGCGAGCGCGCGCTCCAGAAGGTCGTTGACCTGGCGCGCGAGATCTCGGTCTACACGGGACCGATCCGCCTGCACAACATCAATTTCACGGAGATCCAGCTATATATTTACGAAAAGTGCCCGCATGACGAACTTACGATCATCATGCGCCGCTATATGATGCGCATTGCCGAGCGCCTCGCGAAAGAAAACGACTGCCTCGGACTGGTGACCGGAGAAAGTATCGGGCAGGTCGCTTCCCAGACGCTGGCGGCCCTCGCGGTGACCAACGAAGTCTGCACGCTTCCCGTCTTCCGTCCCCTGGTGGGATTTGACAAGGAGGAGATCATTCAGATTTCCAGGCGCATCGGCACGTTCGAGACCTCGATTCTTCCCTACGAAGACTGCTGCACCATTTTTGTGGCGAAACATCCCGTCACAAAGCCCAGAGCGGAGGTCATTCGCAGGCACGAGCAGTTCCTGAATGAAAAAATCGATGAGATGGTCGAACGCGCCATCGAGACGGACGAGATCATCCAGATCTGAGGAGCGGT
>JAUNJS010000016.1:5226-6388 GCA_030533125.1 Eubacteriales bacterium
CCGGGGATCTGCGCACAGGATCTGTCATGGGAAAATTCAAACTTCCCGCCGGCCCTGTCCGGGTTTTTCGTCAGCCGCGTGAGAAAGCTCCGCCGGATCTGATCCTTATTTGACGATATAGGGCTCGAGGGTCTTCAGAATTTCATCCATGTTTTCGGCCGCGTGGATATTGAGATCAATCGGTTTGGACAGATCCAGGGAGAAAATCCCCATGATCGACTTGGCGTCAATGACATAGCGCCCGGAGACAAGATCAAAATCATCGTCAAATTTGGTGAGGTCGTTCACAAATGCTTTCACTTTGTCGATGGAGTTGAGGGAGATGGAAACAGTTTTCATGGTTTTTCCTTTCTGTATTCCGTACCGAAGCTGTCCGCGGGATTCGTTTTTCCCGGAAGTCCAGGGTACTTTTATGATAAATGATTTTTGTAAGACGGACATCGCCGTTTCTTTTGTAACTATAAAATCTGTATAGAAAAAAGTCAATGAGAGGCAATGAAAAAGGCGGCGTTTCACAATCTGGGCTGTAAGGTCAACAGCTACGAACTGGATATTATGCGTCAGATTCTCCGGGAGGAGGGGTACGAGGAGGTGCCTTTTCAGGAGCGGGCGGACATCTATGTTGTCAACACCTGTACAGTGACCAACATCGCGGACAGAAAGAGCCGCCAGATGCTTCACCGCGCCAGAAAACAGAACCCCGAAGCGGTCGTGGTCGCGGTCGGCTGTTATGTGGAGACGGACCCGGACCGCGTGGAGAAAGACGACGCCGTCGATCTTGTGATCGGCAACAACAAAAAGACACAGGTCGGGCAGATCCTGCGGGATTTTCTGAAGGAATCGAAAGAAGCGGGAGAATCGAAGGACACTGTCCGGCGCGCGAAGCCTGTCTTCCGGGAAGACCTGACCTGCGCGCCCGCGTACGAGGACATGCAGCTCACAACCCCGGGACACACCCGGGCCTTTATCAAGATTCAGGACGGATGCAACCAGTTCTGCAGTTACTGCATCATCCCCTTCGCGAGGGGCCGCATCCGGAGCCGCGCGAAAGAGGAGATCCTGCGCGAGGTGGAGGGGCTGGCTCGAAGAGGGATCCGGGAGATCGTCCTGACAGGTATTCATGTCAGCTCGTACGGACTCGACCTGCCGGATCCGGAGGAGG
>JAUNJS010000016.1:6488-15399 GCA_030533125.1 Eubacteriales bacterium
CGCCCCGGTCCGTTTCGATCCGGTCCGCGCCGGAGCGGCGCTCCTGTCTCTTTTGACGGATCTTAATGCCGTGGAGGGCATCGCAAGGATTCGTCTGAGCTCCCTTGAGCCGAGAATCATGACAGAATCCTTTATCCGGCGGCTCTCGAAACTGGAAAAGGTCTGTCCCCATTTTCATCTCTCCCTGCAGAGCGGGTGTGACGAAACACTCCGCCGCATGAACCGGCATTACACAACGGAGGAATATTTCCGGAGTGTGCGGCTCCTGCGGACTTTTTATGACCGTCCTGCCATCACCACCGATGTGATCGTGGGATTTCCCGGGGAGACCGAAGCGGAATTCGCGGCCACCTGCGCCTTTCTCGAGAAAATCCGGTTTTACGAGATCCACGTTTTCCGCTATTCCAAAAGGAACGGCACTGTAGCCGCGAAAATGAAAAACCAGATCCCGGAACCGGTCAAAGCCGTGCGCAGCGACAGACTGCTTGCGATGACGGCCGCCCAGGCCGCCGACTACCGCGCGCAGTTTGCGGGGGAGCCGGAAACGCTTCTTCTGGAGGAACTCCTCGAAGAACAGGGGGGAAAATACTGGGTGGGCAGCACAGCCCGATATGTGACGGGCGCGGTTCCCGCCGCGGAGATCGCGGGAGAGGGTCCGGCCGGTCCGGCGGGGACGCTCCTGCGGGGGAGTTTCACCGCCCGCTGTCTGCCGTTTTCCCGGGGGGAGGCGATGCTGTTTTTACCCGCGGAAGAGCACGGAAGGGAACCCGGCCGGAACAACCTGCCGGCGGCAGATGCCTGACACACGGTTTGCGCCGGCCTGCGCCCGGAATGCCCGCGGCGGATACCTGACACGCAGCCCGCGCCGGCCTGTGCCCGGAATGCCCGCGGCAGATGCCTGACACGCGGTTTGCGCCGGCCTGCGCCCGGAATGTCCCCGGCAGATCCCCAACGGACGGCGCAAATCCAGGATTGAACAGAGGCGGTAAATAGAGTAAGATATAAGGTGGCGAAAAATCCATATTGAAACACGGATCTTGCAAAATGATGTGTAGTGAGGCATGTATGGAAGAGAAGAAAAGAGAGAGAACAGATCTGGACAGCACCCAGTTTTTCAGCATCCTGCCGGAGCAGCAGAGCAGCGTGCAGAAGATCCTCTCCGTCGTCTACGAAGCGCTTTCCGAGAAGGGGTATGACCCGGTCAATCAGATTGTCGGATATATCATGTCCGGCGATCCCACGTATGTGACGAACTACAAGGGGGCGCGCAGCCTGATCATGAAAGTAGAGCGTGACGAACTTGTCGAGGAAATCATGCGGAGTTACATTCAGGCAAACCATTGGAACGACTGAAGACCTGCCTGCAGCGGACATACCGCATTGCGGTATGAGGGAGTTTTTACCTTATTTATCTCGAAATTTATCTTGAAAAACATTTCGAAGAAGGGCAGTAATGAAGAGAATAATGGGATTGGACTTCGGCGGGAAAACCTGCGGGGTCGCGCTCAGCGACTCCCTCTTGATTACGGCGCGCCCGCTGGAGATTATCCGCAGGGACAGGGAGAATAAACTCCGCAGGACTCTGGCGAGGATCGAGGAGCTGATCCGGGAGTTTGATGTCGGCCTGATTGTTCTGGGACTGCCGTTGAATATGGATGACACACAGGGGGAGCGGGCACGAAAGACACTGGAGTTCCAGGATAGTCTGCAGAGGAGGACCGGTCTCCCGGTTGTAATGTCCGATGAGCGTCTGACCACTGTGGAAGCTGAGGAGATCATGAGGGCGCAGGGGATTCCGAGGGAAAAGTACAGCGAATATGTGGATATGATCGCCGCGAATATTATCCTGACGGAGTATCTGGAAAACAATCGCGCCATGCTGCTGGAGAGATTTGCGTGATGGAAAAAATACAGTTTATGCCTGAAGGCGAAGACCGCCCGGTGGATTTTTATATTCTTGAACAGACAAAGCTTGCCGGCAGGCAATATCTCCTGGTCACAGACAGCGAAGAGGGGGACGGCGACGCGCTGATCCTGCGCGCGGAATCCGGACAGCTTCCGGACTGTTCGTGGGATGAAAAAACGGCCGAAAAACCTGTCAGCGGGGCGGCACAGGCAGGCGCGGAAGACAGCGAAGAAGCAACTTACGTAATTGTGGAAGATGAACAGGAACTCGCCGCGGTTCTTCTTTTGATGCGCGACAGCCTCGAGGAGATCGGCATCGAGATTGAGATTTAATGAAAAAAACAGCCGCGGCAGACAGAGGCCGCGGCAGAACAGGTTCAGATTCAGAAGAGAACCGGAAAGGAACTGCGGCGGAAGAGACAAGGAGACAGATTGAAAAATACAAACAAAAACCCTGCCGTGCCCACTCCTTCTGTGCGGATTATCCCGCTGGGCGGCCTGGAACAGGTCGGCTTGAACATCACGGCATTTGAATATGGAGACAGCATCGTGGTCGTGGACTGCGGGCTGGCTTTCCCTGAAGACGACATGCTCGGCATCGATCTGGTGATTCCGGATACGACGTATCTGGAGGAGAATCTGGAGAAGGTCAGGGCATTTGTCATTACGCACGGACATGAGGACCATATCGGGGCGCTGCCCTATGTCCTGAAAAAAATCAATGTTCCCGTATACGGAACGCGCCTGACGATGGGCATCATCGAGAACAAGCTCCGCGAACACAACCTGCTGAACTGCACGGAGCGGCACGTCGTCGCCTTCGGAGACGTCCTCCGCCTCGGCGATTTTGAGGTGGAATATATCAAGACAAACCACAGTATCGTGGACGCGGCGGCGCTCGCCATCTCTTCTCCGGCGGGGGTCATTGTGCACACCGGGGATTTCAAGGTGGATTACACGCCCGTCTACGGGGACGCGATTGACCTGCAGCGCTTCGCGGAGCTCGGCAGGAAGGGCGTCCTCGCCCTCATGTGCGACTCCACCAATTCCGGGCGCCCGGGGCACACGCCGTCCGAGAAGGCGGTCGGGCGGAGTATCGACCAGATCTTCCGCGACCACACGGACTCGAGGATCATTGTCGCGACTTTCGCCTCCAATGTAGACCGCGTCCAGCAGATCATCGACTATGCCTATAAATACGGCCGCAAGGTCGTCGTCGAGGGCCGCAGCATGGTCAACATCATTGAGACCGCGACCAGCCTGGACGTCCTGAACGTGCCGGAAAACACCCTGATCGATATCGATCAGCTCAAAAACTACCCCGGGGAGAAGACTGTGATCATCACGACAGGCAGCCAGGGCGAGAGTATGGCGGCCCTCAGCCGCATGGCCGACGGATCCCACCGCAAGGTTACCATCGGCCCCGGAGATACAGTGGTCTTTTCCTCCAGTCCCATACCGGGCAATGAAAAAGCGGTCACATCCGTCATCAATAAGCTGATGCAGAAGGGGGCCGACGTCATTTCGGAGGATGTCCACGCCTCCGGCCACCCCCGCGCGGAGGATGTCAAGCTGATCTATCATCTTGTACAGCCTAAATACGCGGTTCCTGTGCACGGCGAATACCGCCACCTCAAAGCCCAGGCCAAAATCGCCCGGGAACTTGGATATGACAAGGAGAACATCTTTATTCTCAGCTCCGGCGATGTCCTGGAGCTGTCCCGGGAGGAAGCCTTTGTCCGGGAGAAAGTCCAGGTCGGCAATATCCTGGTTGACGGGCTCGGGGTCGGCGATGTCGGAAACGTGGTTCTGCGCGACCGTCAGCATCTGGCGGAGGACGGCATTGTGATTGTCGCGTTCGCGCTGGAATCGGGGAGCTGCCAGCTCCTCTCGGGACCGGAAATCACCTCCCGGGGATTTGTCTATATCAAAGAAGCGGACGATCTGATGACCGGCGCCGCTGCTGTTGCCGAGGAAGCGATCTACCACTGCATCGAGACCGGGGTTTCCGACTGGAACCGCTACAAAAATGCCGTCAAGGACGGGCTGAGCGACTTCTTCTGGAAAAAGACCCAGCGCCGCCCCGTCGTTCTTCCGATGATCCTTGAGGTATAAAACCGCGAATCAGCCCGGTGTGTGAAGGCTGACGGAATCCGGTCGTTTTTCCGGGGATCCTCAAGGGATAAATCACAGGCCGCGCCCGCATGAAACGCCCCGTTCCGGGACACGGAGCGGACGGGAACGAGACGGGCTGATCCGGCCCGGACGGCGCCGCCGTTTTTTCACGGCAGGAGGTAAGAGTTGTTAGCGAAGATAACCAGCATTCTTGAAGGAATCTTTGGCTTTTTTATGGATATCCTTCCGATCGTCTGTGCGGTTTTCATTGTGACGTGGGCGGGACGTGCCTATACAGAGGGACACGGTCTGTTTGTCCAGAAGAGTCTCGACAAACCCGGGGAAGCGCACGGCGAGATGGTGACATTTTCCGAGGAGGAGGCGGGCTCCGCGCTGACAGTCGGCACAATTCTCGAGAAGCAGAACCTGATTTCCAGCCGGTTTGCTTTCGTCGTGAAGGCGAAACTCTCCGGCTATGACGACAAACTCCTTCCCGGCACCTATATTTTATCCTCCGATATGACGATGGAGCAGATGATGGAAACAATGTCTGTGGTTCCGGGGACGGAGAAGACCGGGCAGGAGGGAGAAGGCGAAGGGCAGTCTCCGGAGGCCGCGGGAAAGGACAGCAGGGGCTCTGAAAAGGAGAACAAAGATGTCTGGGGACAATGACCGGTTCGCCGGTTCCCTTGATCCTTCTCTGGACCGCGTAGATGTTCTGATCGAGGCGATGACCCCGCCCGGTCCGCCGCACCTGCGAAGACTTGAGGCGGAGGCGCTGGCAGAGGGAATCCCGGTCATCCGCCCGCAGACACAGAATCTGATCCGTTTTTTTCTGGCGCTGAAAAAACCCATGCGCATCCTGGAAATCGGCACGGCGACAGGTTTTTCCGCTCTTTTCATGAAATATTACGCGCCGGCGGGATGCAGAATCGTCACGATTGAAAAAGATCCGGAGAGGGCCCGCCGCGCCGCGGACCATTTCCGCAGCTGTCTCCCCGGGAACGGGACTTCGGACAGTCCGGACACCTGCGGGGAGCAGCGCGGGGCAGAATCCGGAGGAGGCGCTGAGACAGGCGCCGGAACAGCTCCCGTAAAAAGCACTGAGGAAGACGCCGGGACAGTTCCCGGAAAAGGGGCCGGAAAAGACGCCGCCGGGGCAGTTTCCGGACAAAACACTGTGGAAGACACCGGGACAACTCCCGGAAAAGGGGTCGGGAAAGACGCCTCCGGGGACAGTTTGGACCTGTCCGGCGTAGGGGGCGGCATCGAACTCCTGACGGGCGACGCCGCGCTGCTGCTGCCGCGGATCCCCGGGGACGCCTCTTTTGATTTTATTTTTATGGACGCGGCCAAGGGCCAGTACATCCGTTTTCTGCCCGAGACGCTGCGCCTGCTGCGCACCGGTGGGATTCTCCTGACCGACAACATTTTCCGGGAAGGTGAGATCCTGTCCTCCCGGTTCGCCGTGCGGCGCCGCAGCCGCACCATCCACAGCCGGATGCGCGCCTACATCCGGGCGCTGATGGAGGAACCGCTGCTGGAAACGCTCCTTCTGTCCGCGGGAGACGGAACGGCTGTCTCGGTGAAAAGGGACAGATGACGTCTTTTCTTTTGTGGCGTTAACGCTCTGACAGCAGCTTCGCCGGCGACTTTTTTAATGCCATTTTAATTTTAATGGTATTTTAATATCATAGAAACAAACGCGTTGTATGATAATTTTATATATCATCGAAACCGGAATGCGGTTCCGGTCATCGGTTTCCGGGCGCCTTCAGCGCCCTTTGATCGGAAACTCCCGACTGAAATACTGATAAGCAATCTTTTATATATATGAACAAACGATGGAAGACAGTCCGTGAAAAGCCTGAGCTGCTGATCCCTGCCAAGGACCTGGAGGTTCTGCGGACAGCCGTCCGTTTCGGCGCGGACGCGGTATATATCGGGGGAGAGGCTTTCAGCCTGCGGGCGAAGGCGCGGAATTTCAGCCCCGAAGACATGCGGGAAGGGATCGCCTTCGCGCACGCGCGCGGCGTCCAGGTACATGTCGCTGCCAATATATATGCCCACAACCGGGATCTGGAGGAAGCGGCGCGATATTTCGCGTTTCTGCAGGAGATCGGTCCGGATGCCGTCCTTGTTGCGGACCCCGGCATGTTTTCGCTCGCGAAAAAGCACTGCCCGCAGATCCCTGTCCATATTTCCACGCAGGCCAACAATACCAATTATGAGACCTTCCGCTTCTGGCACAGCCTCGGCGCGGCGCGTGTCGTCTGCGCGCGGGAACTCTCCCTGCGGGAAATCGCGCAGATCCGGGAGAGAACGCCCGCGGATCTGGAAATCGAGGCCTTTATCCACGGCGCCATGTGCATCTCCTACTCGGGCAGGTGCCTTCTGTCCGCCTGGTTTACCGGGCGCGACGCCAACCGCGGCGCCTGTACGCATCCCTGCAGATGGAAATACAGCGTGATGGAGGAAAGCCGGCCGGGAGAGTATTTTCCGGTCGAGGAGACGGAGCGGGGGACTTATATTTTCAATTCCCGTGATCTGTGCATGATCGGGCACCTGCCGGAACTGGCCGGCGCCGGGATCGACAGCCTTAAGATCGAAGGACGCATGAAAACGGCGCTCTACGTCGCCTCCATTACCCGCGCCTATCGCCGCGCGATCGATGATTATCTCGAGAGCGACGAAAAATATGCCGCCGGCATGGACTGGTATCTCAGGGAAATCCGCAAATGCACCTACCGCGACTTCACGACCGGTTTCTATTTCGGAAGACCGGATACGCAGTCGATGGTATACACGGACAATGTCTACGCGAGCGACGCCGTATTTCTGGGCATCGTGGAGGCCGCCGGCGCGGTGCCGGCAGGAGCGGGTTTCGCGGAAGCCCTGCGGCAGGATCCGGCGGGAGCAGCTCCGGCGGAGGTTCTGCGGCGGAGCCCGGCAATAACAGACCCGGCAGGAACAGAACCGGCGGGAGCGGCTGCGATGCCGCGGTACTTCGCGGTCATTCATCAGAAGAACAAGTTTTCCGTGGGAGACCGCGTTGAGATTATGCGTCCCGACGGGAGGGATACACAGACACGCGTCCTGGGAATGTGGAACGCGGAAGGAGAGCCGGTGCAGAGCGCGCCGCATCCGGGTGAGCTGATCTGCCTGCGGCTCGGCGCGCAGGCAGAGGAGGGCGATATTCTTCGCACGGCGCCCGCCGCGGACTGAATCGAGACTGCCGCCCCTGCGGGCGGCACTGGAGGTAAGCATGAAAATAATTGTAGTCGGCTGCGGCAAGGTGGGCTCCGCCCTGGCGAGGCAGCTCAGTGAAGAAGGGCATGACGTCAGCGTCGTGGATACAAACGCGCAGGTGGTGAACGACGTCTCCAGCAGCTGCGATGTCATGGGCATAGTCGGCAACGGCGGCAGCTATGCCGTGCAGAAGGAGCTCGGGGTCGAGGAAGCGGATCTGATGATAGCCGCCTCTGATTCAGACGAACTCAATCTTCTGTGCTGTCTGATCGCCAAGAAAGCCGGCGACTGCAGCACGATCGCCCGCGTGCGCAACCCTATTTACAACAGCGAGATCGGCTTTATCCGCGAAGAACTGGGGCTGTCCCTGACGGTTAACCCCGAATACGCGGCGGCCATGGAGGCCTCGCGTCTCCTCAAATTCCCCTCCGCGATCAAGATCGACAGCTTTGCCCGCGGCCATGTGGAGATGCTGAAGTTCACGATCCCCCCGGAGTCCCCGCTGGACGGAATGTCCCTTGCGGAGATTTCCAAAACGATCAGGGGGGATGTCCTGGTCTGCACTGTGGAACGCGGGGCAAATCGCGACGTCACGATCCCCGGAGGTTCCTTCCGCCTGCAGTCGGGCGACACGATCAGCGTCGTGGCCAGCGTGCAGAACGCCCGCGACTTCGTCGCGAAGGTGGGTCTCAAGAGCCGGATCGTCACCAACTGCATTATCGTTGGCGGCGGCATGATCGCCTACTACCTGGCGAAGATTCTGCTGGAGAGCCGGATCGCGGTCACGATCATCGAGAAAAAGCCGGAGAGGGCGCAGATGCTGGCGGAGGAGCTTCCCGAGGCCAATATTATCTGCGGCGACGCGGCGAACCAGAATATCCTGCTCGAAGAAGGCATTGAGAGCTGTGAGTCTTTTGTCAGTCTGACCGGCATGGACGAGGAGAACATTTTCCTGTCCCTGTACGCGCGCAAGGCCTCGACAAAAGATGTCAAGCTGATCACCAAGGTCAACCGGATCAACTACGATGACATCATCGGCGATCTGAACCTCGGCAGCCTCCTCAACCCCCAGCACATCGTCGCGGAGTACATTGTCCGTTATGTGCGCGCGATGGAAAACTCCATCGGGAGCAACGTCGAGACCCTGTACAATATTATCGAGAACAAGGTCGAGGCGCTGGAATTCCTCATTCAGAAGGGATCTCCCGTCATCGGGATTCCGCTTTTGGAGCTGCCCCTCAAAAAAGGCGTCCTGATTGCCTGCATTTACCGCAATCGCAGGATCATCATCCCCAACGGCCAGTCAAGGATCGAAGTGGATGACAGAGTTATTGTCGTGACGTCGCAGCTCGGATTCCAGGATATCCGCGATATCCTGAGATCGCAGCAGTAAACGCGATGCCTGCGGGGGCGCGCGGAGACCCGCCCCTGTCGTGAAAAATGCGGAATCCGCGGCAAGGCCCGGAAGATCCGGGAGAAACAGCACGGGAGCCGCCTCCTTCATCTGTTCGGGGGGCCCGCGGAACCCCGCCCTGTGATGTGCCCGGAACCGGGGATGGAGAATAAACATGAAGCGTCCTGCTATCCGGCGAATGACCGGACCTGTTTTAAATTATCCTATTATCCGCCGAACGGTCGGACT
>JAUNJS010000016.1:15499-19612 GCA_030533125.1 Eubacteriales bacterium
GATATTCCGACGCGCTCTTTGAGACGATCTCCGGGTTTACGACCACCGGCTCCAGCATCCTGACGGATGTCGAGGCCCTCAGCCATGCCAGCCTGTTCTGGCGGAGCTTCACCCACTGGGTCGGGGGCATGGGTGTCATCGTCTTTGTCCTTGCGATCATGCCTGTGCGGAAACAGCGGCTGGGCAGCCAGATGCATATGATGCGCGCGGAGAGCCCCGGTCCTGTCGTCGGCAAGCTGGTTCCCAAGATCCGCGACACGGCAAAGATCCTGTACATGATCTATTTCGGGATTACCGTCACGGAGATCGTCCTGCTTCTTATTGCGGGCATGCCTCTCTTTGACACCCTGTGCCTGAGCTTCGGAACGGCCGGTACAGGCGGATTCGGCGTGCTCGGCGACAGCATCGCCAGCTATCCCCTTCACCAGCAGGGCATTATCACGGTGTTCATGATCCTTTTCGGCGTCAACTTCAACGCCTATTTCTTCCTCTTTTTCGGGAAGGATAAAAAAGAGGCGTTCCGTCTCACCGAGGTGCGCTGGTATTTCCTGATTATCGCCTTTGCCATCGGCACGATCACGCTCAATATCCGCCACCTGTTTGACAACGTTTTTCTCGCGTTCCATCATGCCGCCTTCCAGGTCGGCTCCATCATCACGACGACCGGGTACGCGACCGCGGATTTCGATCTCTGGCCCCAGTATTCCAGGTGCCTCCTCGTACTGATCATGTTTTGCGGTGCCTGCGCAGGTTCCACCGGCGGCGGCATCAAGGTCTCCCGCATCCTGATCCTCATCAAGTCCGGCTTTCAGGAGATCCACCGTTACGTCCACCCCCGCAGTGTTACCTCTGTCCGTATGGACGGCAAGCCTGTCGAGAGGGAGACGGTCCGCTCCGTGGTCATGTATATCGGGATCTACGTTGTGATCTTCTGCGCCTCCATCCTCCTCGTCACGATTTTTGACGGCGATGAGAGCCTTGAGACCCTCGTCACCTCCGTGGCCGCCACCTTCAACAACATCGGGCCCGGCCTTTCCGCCGTCGGCCCTACCGCGAACTTCGCCCACCTCTCCCTGCCCACCAAGTACGTCCTCATGTTTGACATGCTCGCGGGCAGGCTGGAGCTCTATCCCATGCTGCTCCTGATCTATCCGGTGTTCTCGCGCCGCGGGCACTGATTCCGGATGAGCCCGATCGCGGAAACCGGAGGATCCCTTCGCGGAAACCGGAGGAGAACAGGCCGTGAAGAAGCTGAAACAGCCGGCCCGGCAAAAAACGGGCCGGGGAAAACGGCTGAAAGCGGCCGGAATGCCGGAAAAAAGGCTGAAAGATTCCGGATTTGCTCTGATTTGCGGGAAAAGGACCTTGTTGGAAAAGGTGACTGTGGGAAAAGGTGTGGAAAAAGTATTTCGATTTGTGAAAAAAAGGACTTGCTTTTTCCCGGGTGATGCATTATAATTTCAATTCGTAGCCGACAAAAACGGCTGCGAATTCTGATGGGCTATAGCCAAACGGTAAGGCAGCGGACTCTGACTCCGTCATTTTGTAGGTTCGAATCCTACTAGCCCAGCGTACACAGAGTAAGGGTTTACCGACGGTCAAGAGGAAAGCGGTAAACTCTTATTTTTGTGTTGTCTCAAGGACCTGACAGGCCCGTCTTCACGGGATCCGTGTTTTTATTCCGCATTATTCAAAAATCATTCAAAAAAACATTCAAAATCGTGGCGTGTCAAAAGTGGGACAGAGCTCGGGGCAGACCCGCCCCGGTACGGCGACAGGAAAACCTTTCGCGAAACCGCATATTATAAGGGTTTTTTAAGGTTGGCTTAAGGTGTGCTTGTCGCAGTGGACAAAAATATTACAAAAATATTAAGCTGTTTTAGCGTATATTACAGGTAGACAGGTTGTTTTCGCAAGGGTATAATAAAGTTACACCTGAACTTTTCGTGTTATGAATAATTTATATGACGCATGACAATATTGCGGAATGCTCTCCCGGAGACTGTGAGAAGGAGAAATGTTATTCCGTGATTTGGAATGCTTTTCTTTGCATTCAATCATGACGGGGGCAGGAACAGAATTGAGACTACATATGTCCGGGACGGAAACAACGGACAGACACCGCGCCGGAGTGCATCAGAATGCGGATGACGGGCTTTCCGGCAGTGCGTCTGCCAGACGCGGAAGGAGAGGATCATGGAAGAGAGAATCGTAGAATAGGAGGTATCGTGGAAACGGTAACGCGGAGAATCAGAAAATCTGCCGGCGTGATCGCGGCTGTGCTGGCATGCACATGCTGCTTTTCATGGACGGTTCCGGCGCGCGGAGAAACCGCGCGGACACAAGTTTCAGACAGCGCGCAGACGGATCCGGGTTCTTTTGAAAAAGCGGTCGAGTCCTTCTACAGCGAATCGGCCGGCCTGACGGACACAGAGATCCTGGAGGCGGCCCGAAAGATATCTTCTGATACCAGCGTACTGTATTCCGGGCTGGGCGGGGTCACAGCCCCGAAAGCGGCCGAGGCAGTAGCCGCTTATGAACAGTCCAAAGCTGACTATATAACTGCCGCGATTAACGCCGCGTCCACAGGCAGCGATGTGCCTGCGGACCCGGAGGACAAACGGAAGGCTGAGGAAGACGCCAGCAATTGCTTTCGTGCGGCCGACGGGATCCGCGAGGAGTGGGACCGGCAGGGCAGATATGCCCGGATGCTGATCGCGGAGGGCACTTCGATTCGGGAATTGATCCCCCGGTACCAGGTGACTTCGTGCTCCGAAAAGGATGGAATCCTGGAAATCGGCGTGGAAGAATGGATGACGCAGGGATACGGAAGCAGGGACGGCACAGGAGCCGTAAACGCGTCCGCCTACAGATATGTTTTTACTCTTTCCCTGCAGAAGACAGGGGAAGGATCTTTCAGACCCTGCGGAATCAATGGAACAGAGATCAACTATACATGGCTTCTCGAGGGACAGGATCCGGTGAGAGAGACACAGGACGCGCCGCAGACACTGTACCCGATCCTCTCTGATCTCGACACACAGGTTTCCGCGTACGCGCGGATCGCGGCGGACGATACAGGGCAGGAAGCATTCTCTTTTTCGGTGGATAAAACGGCGGCAGCCGTCGGGGCGGCCGATGCTTCCGGAACGGAACTGCCGGCCTTTTCCGGAAAAGAAGGCGGTGCGGAACTGTCTGCGGCAGCAGCCGGAGCCTACACGTATTCTCCGAAAAAAACGGCTGACTACGCAGACAAGTATTGGAAAAATTATAATCGTAAGTACAGAGAATACAGGGGAGTGGATTGTGCCAATTTTGTCTCCCAGTGCCTGTACGCGGGCGGAATGCCCCTGACCGATGACTGGTATCCGCAATCTGTGAACTGGATCAACGTGATGGGCCACATCAGCCACTTTAAAGCCTTCGGAAGTTTTGTGACGGCTTCCAATGCGAACGTGCTCAAGGGCAATCCTGTTTATTACGACTGGAACGGGAACGGGGTTTACGACCATGTCGCTGTTTGTGTCGGAACGAATTCGTCCGGTATGCCGGTCGTGGATGCCCACACGAACGATGTTTATCATGTCCCATGGAGCATGGGAAGCAGCGGACGGCGGGGAACGATTGTCCTGCGCAGGAACGGCGGGAACAAGGATCCGGAGAATGGTCCGAGGAACACCTGGCAGACCGTGGATGGCAAGGTCTATTACATCGGCCCGGACGGGAAACGCGTTGTGAGCAGGTTCATGACCATCGACGGGAAAAGATACTATTTCTATTCCTCCGGCGTACGCGCCTCGGGATTTTTCAAGGTGAGCGGAAAGTGGTATTACGCATCCACCCTGGACGGACATCTCCTGAAGGGCTGGCAGACCATCGACGGAAAAACATATTACCTGAAAAAGAAAGACTATTCCAGGATAACGGCCGGCAGGCATGAGCTCGGAGGCGCGACCTACTATTTCAACAGCAAGGGCGTGCGGCAGGTCAGCTTTATCAAGATCGGAGAGAAATGGTACTACGCGGATAAAAAGACAGGAAAATTCATTACCGGATGGCGCAAAATCCACGGGGAATGGTACTATTTCGATAAAAAAACAATGGTCAAGGCCG
>JAUNJS010000155.1 GCA_030533125.1 Eubacteriales bacterium
TCGCAGAAACGGAAACCGCGGTCGCAGAGACGGATATTGTAGAAACAGTCCCGGAAACAGGTACCGGGGTTGAATCTTCCTCCGGGGACTCTCCGGAACAGTCCGCTTTGGAAGTTGTGGATTCCAACATCGTGATCTATGAAGACTATTCCGGAAGCCCTACAGTCAGCGCATTTGTTGCTTTCAAAAACAATACCGACAGTTGTATCGGAATCAGCAGCGCCAGAATGGATTATCAGGACAACGATGGAAAACTGCTGGCGACAGATCAGTATGCCAACTGCATTCCGGAGGTTGTAAAACCCGGACAGATCATTTATTTATATTCCTATCACTTTGACGTTTCTGACGTAGATCCCTCTAACGGGTTTAATTATGTTCCCGATGGCGATCTCTATGAAGTGGATCACTATTTCGAAATCGAACTCAGTGACGTCAGTTTCAAAACCGATGACATAATGGACATCTCAATCATTGGACGCGGAACAAATAATACGGAAAAAGATCTGTATGGAGATCCCGGAGCCGTTTTCTTTGACAGTGAAAACAACGTGGTCGGCTTTTGTTACGGAATGGAATCATTCGAAGCCGGCAAGACAAAATCTTTCGAAATCTCAGGTGACATGATGTCGGATGAATACGATCCCTCCATCGTGGATCACGTTGAAGTCTTTATCCAGGGAGAGTCCTACTATTAAGCATCATTAAGCAATCAAGTACAATCCGAATCCGTGATCCCGGGGCTGGCCCGGGCTGCAGATCATACCCGCATCTCAGGCCAGTCAAGTCACTTATCAGCGACTTTTTGATGTGCGTCACGGGTACGGATAAACGCAGACCCGTTTGGTGCTCCGGCTGCTGCTTGTCATGGATTCTTTAATCCCTCCCCAAAAAACAGCAGCTTTTAGAACAGCGCGATTGGATCATTTAAAATAAAAAAAAACGACCTGAAATTAGGCGGATACTCATAAGAAAGTTTTGAATCATTCTACATCGGGCATCTGTCTAAAAGGATTGACGAACAATAACCCCGTTTGCCAAAAAAGACAAACGGGGTTATTCTATTGGTATTCATATGCATCGGGGTTTATATGGTTGAGCAATCCTCATCAAAGGATTTTCCATATGAATATTGATAGTTTTTGTTTATAGTGCCTTAAAAAGGGAGAGATATTCTCTTCTTCTGCCTTCCTTACAAACAAGGTAATAGGTTACGGTAGCTTCTTCATCTGAAATGGCTACCTTTATTCAGCCGTCAGGCACATCGGTATATTTCTCCGCAAGGTCGGACGTGAACGAAGGCAGGGAGGATGGGTGCTTCGGCATCTCCCACTGTATATTTTACTTCTGACATCTCCCCGGAGGGCCTGAGAGCGATCTATGAAGCCCTTGGCTGGGAGCCTACCGGCAATTTTGCAGTAAAGGTTTCTACAGGTGAACCGCCCGCGTCCAACTATCTTAGACAGGATCTGATCGGAGTGCTTGTATCTTGTCTATGAAGAGCTGTACGGCAGGGGGAAAGACCTGATACTTCTTCCAGATGATCGTTCCCGCAGCAGGCATGCGTGGCATGATGGGGCGGAAGGTCAAAGGACTGTCATCTCCGGTATGGATCAGTTTGTCAAAGCAGAGGGCATAACCAAGCCCATCCTCCACCATGAGGGATGCGTTGTAAAGGAGATTGTAGACGCCTACGATACGAAGCCCTGAAAGCATGTCTGTGCCGGTAAGGTATGGTTCGGAAGCCCGTGAGATCAGAACCGGCTTTCCCTTGAGATCGCTGATACGAAGCGCTTCTTTCCGGGCCAGTTCCGAACCTTTAGGCAGAAGAACGCCTATGGCATCTTCCGCAGGCAGCACGATCGATTGATAGCGTGTATGATCCGGCTCTGTAAAGATCAGAGCAAAGTCGATCAGTCCGTTATCCAGTTCATCCATCAGGTCTTCGGTATCGCCGCTGGTAATATGGAAACGGATATCCGGATGTTCTGAAGCGAGAGCTGCCGCAGCACGGGAAAGATAGTGGAATGAATAGGATTCCCCTGCACCGATCCGTACTGATCCGGAAACATGATTTCTGACCTGCGAGATCTCCTCCTCGGTCATCTGCATCAGGCGCACCATCTCTTCTGCACGCTTCCTGAGAACCATGCCTTCCTCGGTCAGCGTGATCTTGCGGTTGCCGCGTTCAAAAAGCGTTGCTCCAAGTTCCTCTTCCAGTTCCTTCATCTGCCTTGAAAGTGAAGGCTGAGCGACATGAAGGGCCTCAGCAGCTGCTGAGATCGTGCCTTCTCTTACGACAGCCAGATAGTATTGCATCGTTCTGATATCCATATCCTCGCTCCTTGTATTCTATTACTATCCAATATTAGCATAGGAAAGCATAAAAAACAAGTATTTGATTATAGGAAGACCTGGGGATATAATGACGGCAGAAAAGAACAAAACCTGTTTTGAGGAGGAATTTGACATGGCATACGGATACATTACGAAACTGAGCGAGAACGTGATAAGAGAGCATGTCCGTTACAACAACCGCTACGGTATCGCAATCGCGGCAGACATCTACAAGGCGAAGGATCTGGATGAGACAAAGAAATATCCCGCGATCATCGTGGGAGCGCCTTACGGCGGTGTGAAGGAACAGGGCCCCTGCGTATACGCAAACGAACTGGCGCAGAGAGGCTTTGTCGTTCTGACCTTTGACCAGGCCTTCATGGGAGAGTCCGGAGGAGAACCGAGACATGTCTCTTCCCCGGATATCTTTGTGGAGTCCTTCAGCGCGGCGGTGGATTATCTCGGCGTGAAGGTTCCTTATGTGGACAGGGAGAAGATCGGGGCGATCGGTATTTGCGGCAGCGGCGGTTTTGCCCTTTCCGCTGCACAGGTGGACGTGAGGATCAAGGCGGTCGCGACAACTTCCATGTATGACATTACCGATGTTCGCGGCATGTTCGGAGATAACAAAGCCATGCTGGAGGGCATGAAGGCTCAGCTTATGGCACAGCGCTGGGCCGATTTTGAGAAGGGTTACCCCGAGTATAATCCGACATTTCCGGAAGAGCCGTATCCCGATGTGGTATCTCTTCCCGAGACCGATCCGCTGACAAATGAATGGAACCGCTTCTATGCCGTACCGAGAGGGCATCATCCGAACGCCGGCGGCGGGTTTACCACCACTTCCAATGCTGCGATGATGAACTTCAAGGCGCTTGACTTTATCGATGAGATATCACCGAGACCGATTCTCTTTGTTGTCGGCGATCGCGCTCATTCAAAGGCATTTTCCGAAAAGGCATACGGCAATGCGGCTGAGCCGAAGGAACTGTATGTGGTTGAGGATGCGGAGCATATCGATCTTTATGACAGAGTTGACAGGATTCCGTTTGACAAGCTGGAGAGTTTCTTTCAGGCAATGAAGTAAAGGAAAAACCATGAAGACTGAACAGGAGATCCGGGAGAACCTGATCGATGCGGGGATCGAAGACAAGGAAGCCGAATGCATCCTCAGCATGATCCTGAAGGGCGATTTGAAGGGCGCAGAAAAAAGGATCGGTACGAACCGAAAAATGCTCCTGGAACGGATGCATTCCTGCCAGACGTGCATCGACAGGCTGGACTATCTGAGCTACCGGATCAAAGAGTAAAGGAATAAGAGGATGGAACTGAAAGAATTTCTTGAAATGATGGAGCGACGTGAAACCGTCCATACCATGTCGGATGCGATGATGTTTTCCGGACAGATGACGCAGAGGGCATTGGAGATCACGGCAAAGCTGAATACAGGGTATCATCCGCTTGAAGAGGTTCAGGAGATTTTTTCGGAACTGACAGGCAAGGACGTGCGGGGAAAACTCTTCCTTTTTCCGCCGTTTCATACGGACTTCGGCCAGAATATCCACATAGAAGGTCATGTAACGATCAATGCCGGTGTTTCCATGCAGGATCAGGGCGGTATCTATATCGGAGAAGGAACGCTTATCGGACATCATGTGGTGCTTGCCACGTTGAACCACGACCTAGACCCGGCAAAGCGAGGAGACCTGCATCCTGCGCCGATCAGAATCGGAAGAAATGTGTGGATTGGTTCCAACGCCACGATCCTTCACGGTGTAACAATCGGAGACGGAGCCGTTGTTGCAGCAGGTGCAGTGGTGAACAAGGATGTGCCTGCAAATACAGTTGTCGGCGGCGTACCCGCAAAGGTAATAAAACAGATCGAGCTTCTAAAAGATAGATAAGGGGAAGATCATATGAGCAATGTACTTGTTATTACAACGAGCCTCAGAGGAAACAGCAATTCGGATATCTTAGCAGAACATCTGATTGCCGGAGCAAGAGACGCCGGACATAATGTGGAGCATATCAGCCTGAAGGGAAAGAACATCCGGTTCTGTATAGGCTGTCTTGCCTGCCAGAAGACACAGCGGTGCGTGTTGAAGGATGACGCGATAGAGATTGCTGAAAAGGTAAAAGAGGCAGATACGCTGGTCTTTGCCACACCAATTTACTATTATGAGATGAGCGGGCAGATGAAGACGATGCTTGACCGGCTCAATCCGCTTTATCCTTCCGATTACAAGTTCCGCAAGGTTTATATGCTTTCTACGGCAACTGAGGATGAGGACTATGTCCCTGAAAAAGCCGTCAGTGGCCTGCAGGGCTGGGTGGATTGCTTTGAAAAAGCAGAGCTTGCCGGGACCCTGTTCTGCGGCGGGATTTCAGCTCCGAAAGAAGCCGGGGAAAAGACTGTGGAACAGAAGGAAGCATATGAGTTTGGGAAGTGCCTCAAATAACACCTATAAAGGACGGAATATGAAAAAACATTTGCTGCCGATTATAGCTCTTGTCATAATCATCTCGCTTTCTGCCTGCAGTTCGAAGCCTGCTTCAGAAACATCGGGAGGGAATAACAGCAAAATGCAAACAGAGAATGCTCTGCTGTCAGAGTCAGGCTACTCCATTGAAGAACTGACCATAAAGAGCGACGGGCTTAATATCTGGGGAAAGCTTTATATTCCGGAAGGGACAGAGAATGTCCCGCTGGCAATATGCTCTCACGGCTTTGGAGGCTCTTACCGCAATACGAAAGAATATGCCGAGAACTTTGCAAAGAATGGGATAGCAGCCTTTTCATTTGATTTTACTGGAGGAGGAAGCAGCAGCAGAAGCGGCGGCAGAACAACGGAAATGTCCGTACTGACAGAGGCGGCGGATCTTGGCTGTGTGCTGGATTATTTTAAATACTACTCCGGAATCGATTCGGATCGCATCTTTCTGTTCGGAGAAAGCCAGGGAGGTTTTGTATCCACTTACGTTGCGGGATCAAGGTCAGATGACATCGCCTGACTCATCGTACTTTATCCGGCATACGTGCTGCAGGACAACAGCCGAAAGTCCAATCCCGATCCGCAAAGCGGACCGGAGACTTCAAGCCTTATGGGCGTTAGGATCGGGAGGATTTATGATGTTGATGCACAGTCGTTCGACATCTATGAAATCATGGCAAATTACAGCGGAAAAGTGCTGATCATCCACGGGACTTCAAATTCTATCGCGCCGATCTCCTATTCCGAAAGAGCTGCCGAGACCTTTACGAACGCGCAGCTTGTAAAGATCGACGGATCCGGGCATGGTTTTTACGGAAATGCCGTGGATCAGGCATCTCAGCTGGCTGTATCATTCATTCTGAACGAAGACGAGGAAAGTTCCGGGGCGGAAAACGCAGGATATAGTTCACAGGAGGATACGGGTTTGACCGCACAGCAGGAAATGAAGCTGAAAATCGGAGACAGGGAAATCACTGTCGCATGGGAAGAAAATGAATCCATCGAGGCACTCCGGGAACTTGTAAGTTCGGGGCTTCTCGTGATCAATATGTCGATGTACGGCGGCTTTGAGCAGGTCGGGCCTATCGGAGCCAGTCTTCCGCGAAACGACGTACAGACGACCACAACAGCCGGGGATATCGTTCTTTACTCAGGTAATCAGATCGTGGTATTCTACGGCTCCAACTCCTGGGCGTATACAAGGCTCGGAAAGATTCAGGGTCTGTCTGATCAGGAGCTGGCGGACCTGTTGGGAAACGGGAACGTGACCCTCACAATATCAGTGGAATAAGTTAGAAGTGATACGAGGCGCATCAATGAAAAAGATAGTTCTGATTCTTCTTTCCATTTTGCTGGTACTGTCTCTTGTAGGATGCTCATCCGCAAATACATCGAGCAGTACACCACCTGAGAATCCCCAGAGCAGCACAACTACAAACAGTGAAACGCAAGATCCTTCTGTGACGCAGCAGAATATAGAACCGGCTGAAACATCAGAGAGTGACGAGAACGGCCCGGACAGCGTTCCTGTCGTCTATTTCACTTCCGACATCTCTACAGAGGGCCTTGTGCGGCTGTATCAGCAGTTCGGTTGGGAACCCACCGGTCCTGTTGCCGTAAAAATCTCCACGGGTGAACCGCCTGCCAGCAATTATCTTCGTCCGGAACTGATCGGCGACCTGGTGCAGCTTGTGGATGGGACGATCGTAGAGTGCAATACCGCTTACGGCGGATCCAGAAGCAGCTCTGCCATGCACCGGCAGGTCGCAGAGGATCATGGGTTTACAGCAATCGCGGATTTCGACCTTCTTGATGAAGAAGGCGAAGTGGAATGGCCTGTGACCGGCGGTGACAGGCTCAGCTATATCATCGTTGGAAGTCATTCGGAAAACTACTCGGATTGGATAATCCTTTCTCATTATAAAGGGCATCAGATGGCGGGCTTCGGCGGAGCGATCAAGAACGTGGGGATCGGTGCGTCTTCGGCGAGAGGCAAAGTGCTTGTACACACGGCAGGGACCAAGACCAGCGGCAGTATCTTTTATTCCGACCAGGACGCATGGCTGGAAGCACTGGCTGAGATGGTGGACGGTTTCGTGGATCACGTAGGCACGGAGCACATCGTTTATATCAATGTCATGAACCGCCTCTCTGTGGACTGCGACTGCAACGGTCATCCCGCTGAACCGGATATCCACGATATCGGAATTCTTGCCTCCACCGATCCAGTAGCGCTGGACCAGGCCTGCTATGATCTTGTGGCACAGGCAGAGGGAAACACCTCGCTGATGAACCGCATCGAGCGGCAGCGTGGGCTGCATACCCTGGAACATGCCGAAGAGATCGGCCTCGGCAGCAGAACTTATCAGTTGATCAATATCGATGAGTAACACCCTTCAGATCCTTCAAAGAGAGCTCGTTTATATCTGGTACTATTT
>JAUNJS010000017.1:0-18437 GCA_030533125.1 Eubacteriales bacterium
TCGTGAAAAAAGCCGCGCAGGGCTGTCCATACATGCAGGATCGCTCGTCCTGCATCCATGGGGCTCTGCGCGGCCATCAGTCTTTTTCAAACGCTGTTTCCGGTTGTTTTCCGGTTCCGTCAGCTGCGTTCAAACTGGCTCAGATAGAGATCCGCGTAGAGGCCGTTCTGCTCCATGAGGCTCTCATGGGTTCCCTGTTCCACGACGTCGCCGTTCTTCATCACGAGAATCAGGTTCGCGTTGCGGATGGTGGAGAGCCGGTGGGCGATGACGAAGCTGGTCCTGTCTTTCAGCAGGTTGTTGATCGCCTGCTGGATGACCGCCTCTGTCCTGGTATCCACGCTGCTGGTCGCCTCGTCCAGGATCAGGATCGACGGATTGGCGATCATAGCCCGGGCGATGGTAATGAGCTGCTTCTGGCCCTGGGAGATGTTGGATGCGTCCTCGTTAAGGACGGTATCGTAGCCGTCCTCAAAGGTATTGACAAAGTGATCGATCCTGGCGCTCCTGGCGGCGGTCAGCAGTTCCTCCTCAGAGACATTTTCCCTGCCGTAGCAGATATTGTCCCGGATGCTTCCGCTGAACAGCCACGTCTCCTGAAGGACCATGCCGAAAACAGACCGCAGGTCGCGGCGCGTGATCTCGCTGATATCCACTCCGTCGATGGTGATGCCGCCCCGGTTCGGTTCATAGAAACGCATGAGCAGATTCACCAGAGTGGTCTTGCCCGCGCCTGTAGGCCCGACGATCGCCACCATCTGCCCCGCCTTCACGGACACGTCCACATCGTGCATGAGGATCTTGTCCGGTGTATACCCGAAGCCAAGGTGCCGGAACTCGATATCGCCCCGGACCGGTTCCGCAAGGGGCTTTGCCGGCTCCTTCTGCGTCTCCTCCGCCTGATCCAGCAGCGCGAAGACACGCTCGGCGGAGGCAAGGGCCGACTGCAGGTTGTTGATCTGGGCCGCGATCTGGCTTACCGGGCTGCTGTACAGCTTCTGGTACTGAAGCAGAGCGGTGATGCTGCCCAGGCTCATCGTGCCCCTGAGGACATTGCCCGCGCCCAGGGCACAGATGAGGATATAGGCGATGTTATTGAAGAACGTGGAGGACGGGTTGATCATATAGGAGAGGTACTGGGCCTCTTTGCTGGCTTCGTACAGCTCCCCGTTTTCCCCCTGAAAGGCTTTCATCGCCTCTTCCTCCGTGCCGAAGGCCTTGACCACGTTCGCCCCGCTGTAGATCTCCTCCACGACCGCGTTCAGTTTTCCCACATGCTGCCACTGGGCGCGGTAGGAGATCTGGGAACGTTTCAGGATGGACCTGGAAATAAGGATGCTGCACGGAATGGTCAGAAGGCAGAGCAGCGTCAGCCACCAGCAGATATTAAACATCATCACCAGGCTTCCCGCGATCGTCAGGACCGCCGTCACGATCTGGCCCATTGACTGCTGCAGGGAAGTTCCCACATTTTCGATGTCGTTGGTCATACGGCTGAGGACATCGCCCCTGGGAATGGAGTCGAAGTAGGAAAACGGAAGCTTCATCAGCTTCTGATCCACGTCCTTCCGCATCTGGTACAGCGTCTCCTGCGTGGCTTTGGAGAAAAGCAGGTTCGAGCAGGACGAAAAAACCAGATTGAAAACATAGACGACCCCCAGGATAACCAGCATCGTGATAACTTTCCCGAACTGGAGCCGGCCCCCCGCATTCACCACCACCTGCAGGCGGTCCAGGGCAAAGGAGACGATCTTCGGGGCGGCAAGCGAGAACACCGTCGCCAGAACGGCCGTGACCATTCCCCACAAAAGAACTGCCTTCTGTTTCCCCAGATAGGCCAGTAGACGCCTGAAGGACCCGCCGGCATCTTTAGGTTTTCCCTTGACAGCCGCCGGTTTCTTCGCGTGCTTTTCCTGATGCGCCTCTTCCTTTTCGCGGCTCAGCTTCGCCATCTCTTCCGGAAGCATTTTTGCGCGCCGCTCCGCCAGTTCCCGGCGCTGCTCCGGCGTCATGCGGGCGATGCGCTCCATGTCCCGCTGGATGTCCTCCGGGTCCATGGAACCTGCCCGCCCCGTAAAACGGATGAGCTGCTCCGGCGTCATCCGGATCATTTTTTCTTCAAAATCGCCTCTCTGCTCCGGAGGCACCGCCATAAGACAGTCATACAGCACCTGGATCTGCTCATGGGAGAGTGCCTCCATGGCCGGAGACATTTTCATATTATTATTCATATACATTCCCTCTGCCGCAGCGCGCAATCGCGCAGGCAGCGCGAAGAGAAATCCGCGCAGGCGGTTTCTCCGATGCGGTCAGTGAAGCGGGGACGCCCTGCGGCACCGCTCCGATGCAGCCTGCGGCCCGGCGTCATCGTGCCGGCCGTGCGTCCTGAGGGGACGCCCTGCGGCACCGCTCCGGGTCAGCCTGCCTCCATTTCCTCTTTGGACAGCTGGGACCGGGCAATCTCGCGGTAGACTTCGCTCTCCGCCAGCAGCTCGCTGTGCGTTCCCTTCCCGACAAGTTTTCCGTCCTCCAGGACCAGTATCAGATCCGCGGCCTTGATCGTGCTGATGCGCTGGGCCACGATCACGACAATGGCGTCCCGCGTCTCTTCTTTCAGGGCATGGCGGAGCTCGGCATCGGTCTTAAAGTCCAGGGCGGAAAAGCTGTCGTCAAAAAGGTAAATATCCGGCTTCCGGATAATCGCGCGGGCAATGGCCAGCCTCTGCTTCTGTCCGCCGGAGAGATTTGTGCCGCCGGGGGTGAGGCAGGTGTACAGGCCGTACTCCTTTTCCTCCACGAAATCCCTGGCACGCGCGACATCCAGGGCGTGGCCGGCTTCCTCCTCCGTCGCATCCGCTTTTCCTCTCCGGAGGTTGTCCAGGATCGTGCCGCTGAAAAGAAATGCCTTCTGCGGCACGACACCGATCCGGCTGCGCAGCTCCTCCTGCCGCAGATCGCGGATATCCCGGCCGTTGACCAGGACAGTCCCCTCCGAAGCGTCATAATAGCGGGGGATCAGGTTCAGGAGCGTGCTCTTGCCCGAACCCGTCCCTCCGATAATCGCGAGGGTCTGGCCGGCGGAAACACGAAAACTGATGTCGGAGAGGGCATACGCGCCTCCCTCCCCGTACCGGAAGGAGACGCCCTGAAATTCCAGCGAACGGACGGGCCCCTCCAGCTCCGCGGGCTGTTCCGCGTCCTGCACGGAGGGCACGATATGCAGGACCTCCGTGATCCGGCCGCCGGCCGTCTGGACGCGCGGAAGCACGATCAGTCCCACAGACAGCATCATCATTCCGAACACGATCAGGCTCAGGTACTGGATAAACGCCTGCACATCGCCATAGGTGGCCAGATGGTCTGTCATATAGTGGGCGCCGAACCAGAGGATCAGGATATTGGCAAAGCTGACGATAAAATTCATCACAGGCGGGAAGGAGAGGACATAGCGGCTCAGATGCAGGGCCGAGCCCTTCAATTCGCCGCCCACCTTCGAAAAGCGCTCCTGCTCGCTCTCCTCCCTGTTAAAGGCGCGGATTACGCGCATTCCGCTCAGGGACTCCCGCACCAGCCGGTTCACGCTGTCCAGTTTTTCCTGATAAGAGAGAAAGATCACCCGCACCCTGCCGACGACGAAGGCGACAAAGACCAGGCAGGCGGCCACGGCCAGCAGAACGATCCACGCCAGGCGCGGCGAAGTCATCAGGGCGACCGCCATCCCGCCGATACACATCAGGGGCGCCGTAAGCATGAAGGTCAGCAGCTGGACCAGTCCGGTCTGCATCTGCATAATGTCGTTTCCCTGACGGCTGATCAGGGAGGCGGTCCCGACCCGGTCCAGATCACGCTGGGACAGGCCGAGGACATGGGAGAAAAAAGCTGTGCGCAGGTCCCGCGAGAAGCCCATGGCCGTCTCGGCAATGAATCTCCCGTTCACTGCGGGAAACACCATGGACAGCACGGCAATGACCGCCATCACCGCGACCGTGCCGCTGTAGGAGACATTCTGCCCGCTGAGGACGCCCTCGTCAATGATCCGCTTGCTCAGCATGGGGAGCAGCAGGCTGCACAATGTGGCCAGCAGACTCAGGAGGACGATCAGGACGACTTTCTTCCAGCGGGGGCGCAGGAATCTGACATATAGTTCAATCACAGGACGAAGCCTCCTTTACCGGATCCGCCTGACCGGACGGAAAGGATATTTTCCGTTCCGCCTGTCCGCGTAGTAACCATCGAAACCAAACTGGAAGTTGCAGCCCCAGCCGAAGGTTCCGCCGAAAGCAGTGGTGGACTGATAGAAACCCTGCGGTTTCGTATTGGTCTCCGGGAAGAGCTCCGGATAGAACCAGTCCGCGCCTTCCGTCAGATTGACGAGCGTCGCCAGTTCCTTCAGGTTGGGAAGGACCCAGTCATCGTAACCGCCCAGACGCAGGTCTTCGCAGTACACCAGCGCCTCTTTCAGGGGCAGCAGCGGCGTCTCCTCCCGCATCCACATCAGGCCGGTCACATGATCCGTCACAGTGTTGTCCGCATTGACGGTAAATCTCCGCGCGGACGGGATGTCAAAGGCATCGGGTTTCCCGCTGACGGCCCGGACATGGGACGGGATGGTCTTGCGCCGCCCGTAGGAGCAGCCGTAACCGAAATAGAAGCCCCAGGCAAGATCCGTGTTGTCCTTGCACTCCGCGCTGCACCAGTAGTAATCGCTGGAGGCGGAGAACACGCCGGTGTCGATCGCGGGCATCGCGTCGTCGTACCGGGCCAGGGAACGCAGTTCCTCCCTTCCGGGCAGGCGCCAGTCCCTGCGCCCCAGGTATTCCCGGTCGTTCAGGGAGCGCACAAAAGCGGCCGCGTCCGCCCATTCCAGAAGGAGGCCGTCGTGGGCGTTGTCCCACAGAAGGCCCGTGTTCCGGTCCAGGACCGCCGCCCCGTCCTCACAGCTCTCGAAGGAGGGCGCAAGCCAGATCCGCTGGGCGTCCAGCCCCCGGATCCGGTCCGCCGCGACGCTCCGTCCCTTGAGGTCAAATGCGGACAGCTGTCCCGTATGGGTGAGCGTGAAGGTGGATTCCGGGCCGTCCCCGCCCCGGGAGGCGGCTTCCGCGTCCGCGTAACGGACGGCACGGAACAGCAGGGGCGCCGTCCGTCCGCCGTAGTAACCGTCGTAGCCGAAGGTGAAGTTCGTCACCCAGGCGTAATGCCCCTCAAACACGCCGCAGGAGGAGTAATGGAGCATCATTTCATTGGGCGGAATGGGGAAAAAGTCCTCAAAGAACCAGCTTCCGCTCTCCGGATCCAGGTTCAGCAGGGTGTTCAGCTCCTTGATGTTGGGCAGGCGCCAGTCGTGATAGCCCGCGAGCGTCATTTGACGGCAGGCAGTGTCCGCGTCCCTGGGACCGGTTCTGGGATTGGTCTCCTTCTGCCACATCAGTCCGGTCACTTCATCCGTCACCGTGCCGTCGCCGTTGTCGTGGAAACGGCTGAGATCCGGTTCCCCGAACCGCCTGTCGTTTCCTCCCCGGACGGCCAGCACATAGTTCTCCGCGTCCGTCCGCTTGGCAACGCCGCTTCCCATCCCGGAAAACAGGACCCAGGAGAAATAGGGCTGGAGGCGGTAAATGTTCTTTGTCCAGTAGTCCCCCACGGGGCAGGCGCCGAAGATGCCCGGATCGATCACGGAGCCGGAACGCCCGTAATCGAAGATAGACCGCAGTTCGTCCTTGTTGGGGACGCGCCAGTCGTCAAATCCGCCGTACCCGGCGTCGTTCAACGCCTTCACGTGAACCTCTCCCGCCTGGGCGAAGGTGAAGCGCGCGCCGCCGTAGTTCACGTCCTCCGGATTCGGGGACTTCACCTCCCAGTAGAGGCCTGTGTTCTCGTCGTAGACCACCCGGACGCCGTCCGCCCAGCTGCCGGACAGGGGAAACTCCTCCCCCTTCTCACCTCGCTTGTGGAAGGGCGGGCGCTCATATGAGGAAAGATGTTCAAACAGTCGCATGTCTATCTCCTTAAACTGAATGTCCGGATTTTTCCCTGTAAATCCGGATATTGTATATTTGCATTTTGTCATTCCGGAATCCGTAGATCCGGAGCCCGGCGCCGCGCAGCATCCGCCCCCCGGGAGCTGTCCTGTGAAAGAACGGATCTGTTCAGGGACAGATTCATCCGGGACAGCTCCCTCAGCGCGGTGCGGCAGGGGCGCGCCCTTGCCGTTACATGGATTTGTTCATGTTGGCGAACACATCGCCGTCTATGACCGCGTCGATCAGGACGGGCCTGTTCAGCGCGATGGCCTTGCGGATGGTATCTTCGAGATCCTCCGCCTTCTCCACGCGGAACCCCTCCGCGCCGCAGCTCTTCGCGTAGGCCACGTAGTCCGGGTTCATGAAGCTCATGTAGGCGTGATCCTGGAACATATTCAGGAGGAATTTCTTGATGACGTTGAACTCCCCGTTGTCGAAAATCACCCAGACGACGGGGATATTGTTCTGTACTGCCGTCAGCAGCTCAAAACCGGCCATCAGGTAACACCCGTCTCCGGAGCCGGAGATAACCACTTTGTCGGGATTCGCGCACTTGACGCCGATGCACCCGTTGGTGTGGCTGGCCATGGGGCCGAAGCTTCCGGGATTCTGATACCGCTGATTGCCCGTGAGCTTCATGTACTCCGACAGCCACAGCATATGAGAACCTGCATCGCCCATGATGATGGCGTTTTCCGGCGCGGCAGCGCAGATAGCCCTGGCTACATCGGCGGGATGCATCTTCTTCACCGCGCCCTGATTGGGCATGTCAACCCATTTCTTTCCCGCAAGGGATACGGGCTCCGCCTTCGGAAGGCCGGCGTCCATCTCATGCAGGATGGCTTCCAGGCCCAGCCGGGCGTCCGCGATCATGGACAGATCGGCGGGATAGACCTTATTGATCTCGTGCGGATCGATATTGATGTGCAGGAGGGTCTTCTCGTCGTACAGGTCCGGCTTAAAGAGCAGGGTGGCGTTCTCAGCGAACGAGTTGCCCGCCGCCAGCACGAGATCGGCCTTGTCGAAGTACTCCATGGCCCCGGGATCGCCCGTGGTTCCATAGATTCCCAGGGACAGCGGATGGTCCTCCGGCAGATATCCCTTGGCGTCCATGGTGGTGACAAAGGGGATCTGATATGTGTCGATCAGGGAGAGCAGGGCGTCCTTCGCCCCCGCGCGTATGCAGCCGTAGCCCACAAGGAGCAGGATCCGCTCCTTCCCGGTCAGCGCGGTTGACAGACGTGCCGCGAACTCCCGGACCGCGGCCGGCTTCGGCGCGCAGGAGCGGATCTTCAGCTCGACAGGCCGGAAGTTGGGAACCGGGGCTGTGGTGATATTCTTCGGGACGTGGACATGCACCGGGCCGGGCCGCCCGTCAAAAGCTGTATTGATCGCGTCCTCCAGAATGTCGCAGGTCTGGGAAGCGTCCTCGATGATATAGGATTTCTTGGTCGTTGCGGAGAACATCTTGTGGGAGTCCGGGGTGCGGCTCAGACCGGAGGACTCGTTGAGACAGCCCTTTCCCCGCACGTTGGCGGAGGCGTAGCCGGTGATGGCCAGCACGGGAAGGGAGTCGGAGTAGGCCACCGCCATGCCCGAGAAGAGGTTAAACGCGCCGGGGCCGCCGGTCGCGAAGCAGACACCCAGATTCTCCGGGTTGAACATGGTATAGCCGCAGGCCATGAAGGAAGCGGCCTGTTCGTTGCGCACCACGACCGTCCTGATCACAGAGGAATCCCGCAGCGCCAGCAGCATGGAGGCATTCACCTGTCCGGTGCTGCCGAACACGTGGCTCACCCTGCCGCTGTCTTCTAATATTTTTACGATTGCCTGGTTGACATCCATCACTTATTCCACTCCTCCTCATTGAATTTCCCGCGGATGGGGCCGATTTTCCGGTCGGAGAACAGCTCTCCGTTCACAGCGGCCTCATCCAGCTTATAACCGTCAAAAAACAGGTAAATCCTGTCCTTCGGAACGCCGGTTTCCTCGGAAAAAACCTCGATATACCGTTCCGCGATTCTCTTTTTCTGGGACTGCGCCAGTTCCAGACTCTGCACAGTGATGCAAGGCATGGCAATCCTCTCTTTCTTTACGACTTGGTTTCCTGATTATGAAAAAAGAGAGCCGCCGAATAAGGTTCGGGAGCAGTCAGCCCCGGTCCCCGATTCAGACGGCTCTTTCTGTGTTCTTCTATATATCTCTGTACCGCTGCGGCTTTTTTGCGCCCGCAGCCGTATTGTCCGGACTTTCAGGTTTTCTCAGACGGTTTCCCGGCGACAAGACAAACCCGCTGCCTGATCCCGGGCCGTTTCTCAGCGGTTGAAATAAATCCGCTGGTTACGTACATCTTCGCCGGCTTCGATCTTGTCCAGCACTTTCACGAGGAGCTGGCCGTAAGCGCGGGAGGATTCCACGGAGCAGCCTGTCACGAAAGGCCAGTCAAACTCGGCTTCCATGTCGTCGCGGCTGCACTTCACGCGGCTGATGGCGGCGCCGTTGGGGCCGACCGCGTCCTTGATCAGATACTCTTCGGGATAGAGGAAGCCGGGCGTATGGACATCCGTGTGCTTGTTGTCCTCCGTCTCGCCGTACATCTCAAAGGTGAAGTCATAGTCCGGGCCGTAGAAATCCCAGGCGTGAGGATGGCAGACAATGCGCTTGCCGTAGACAATGGACTTGTACTCGTTCTTCGGATCACGGCAGAACACCAGCGTAGCTACGGCATAGCACAGGGAGCCGATCAGTTTTCCGTCATAGTAAGCGTCCATGATCAGCTTGTGCAGGTTGTAGTTATTGGCCATATCCAGCATGGCTCCCAGACCGCCGGTCAGCGCGATGGCGTCATAGTCCTTCATATTGGCTTCCTTGAAGGAAATGGGGTGCGCCCACTCATCGCCGTCCACAAGCTCTTTGATGCGGTCGCAGACTTCCTTCGGATTGGTCTTCACATTCTGGACCGGATCCACAAAATCAGGATCTACACTGATTGCCAGAGGAAGCGGCTTTTTCCCCTGGGGTGTTGCCAGCGTGCACTGATAGCCCGCCTTCGTGAGCGCGTCCCAGGGAGCCTGAAGCTCCTCGCCCCAGGAACCGTAATTCGTGGCGCAAACCAATACCTTTGCCTTTTTGCTCATGATAAATCCTCCTTTGTTCTGGCATT
Source organism: Eubacteriales bacterium (assembly GCA_030533125.1). GTDB lineage: Bacteria > Bacillota > Clostridia > Lachnospirales > Lachnospiraceae > CAG-791. The sequence goes on from JAUNJS010000017.1 coordinate 9,184, forward strand.
TGCCATGATCTCTCTATCGGGCATCCCGGCCCCTGTTTCCCAACAGGACCATCGGGAACTGCCTGCAATATTGTGCCGCGGCCCATCAACGGTTTGTCCCGGAGCAGCCGCGTCCCGGAAACCGGATACAGGATCCGTCCGCTCAGGGGATCTCCTTAGGAATATCCTCCTTGATCGGGTTGAACAGGTCGATCGCCTCTGTTTCCCCGAGGGCGATAAACTTATGCACGACATTCGGCGGAACAAAATAGCAGTCGCCCTCGTGAATCTCAAACTCTTCTTCCCCCAGCCAGATTTTGAAACCGCCCCGGATGACGTAACCGAACTGCTCCGCGGGATGGCTGTGCCAGTCCACCACCGCGCCGTCCTCCATGTTCCAGTGAAGGCCGTTCATCAGGGTACCCCGGCCCAGGTTCTGCATCAGGATCCCCTCTCCGGTTTTCATTTTCCGAAGTTCCTGCCTGTGGATAATCGATTTCTCGTACATTCTCTTTCGCCTCCATCCTTCGCGTGTTCGCGTGACCTTGAGGATTGCCTGCGGGTCCCCCCGTTGATCAGCAGACTCTCATTTCAAATTCGCAAGAATCGTCTTTGCGAATATCCCGTGATGTCCGCCGGTCCGGGCGGTAATCAGATCGCCGTCCACCACAACATCCTGATCGATATATTCCAGTCCCGCGTTGCGGACGTGGGAGAGGATGTTGTTGTGGCAGGTGACGCGCCGGCCCGTAAAGCTCTCTTTTATCGGCCCGGCCAGCCACAGGGAATGGCAGATGAAGCCCTTGATGATTTCAGGCTTTGCCATCACCCGCTGCAGGAACAGGCCAGCGGGGGACACGTCCCCCGGTTTTTCCGTGTAGAGGAGGTAATCCGCCACATAGCCCGCCGGTACGATCACCGCGGCATACTCCGCCAGATCCGCGTCCGTGAGCTCCTCGAAGCTGTGATCGGCCGATGCCTCCGCCTGGTACTCCAGCCCCTTGAACGTAAGGCGGGGCTGCCCCCAGAGCCTCGTCAGAAACACAGGCTCGAAACCCTCCGCCTCAAAGAAGGACTGGTAATAAAACACCTCCCGCTCAATAAAGCGGTTTTCCAGCAGAATGCCAATTTTCTTTCCCATAATCGTTTCCTTAACCGTTTCCTTCCCCGGACCGCCGGAACAGCTTAAACCATTTCCACGAAATCACTGAAGCCCGTCATTTCCATGATCGACTTGACGGCATCGGTGGCATCCTTCAGATACAGATGGACGTCCGGGCCAAGCTTCTGCTTTACAAAAACGATGACGCGCAGACCGGCACTGGAGATGTAATCCAGCTCCTTGGCATTAAAGGTAAGACTCGTGATTTTTTCGCCGATAATCTTGCTCATTCCTTCATGGAACTGAGGGGCCGCAACACCGTCCAGCTTTCCCTTAAGGTCGACAAATACATCCGCTCCGTTCTCTTTTACTTCATATGAAAACACTTTATTCCCTCCCTTCGTTTACACAGCCTGTGTTCCTGGATCTATGTTTCTCTTTGTTCTGTTACTGTGTCCGGATTATATACGATGATGTCCGATGGACCGCGTCCTGTCCTGTTATCACCCGGTTCAGCTCTTCGCTCTTCCTGTCAGGAGCATCAGGCTTCTGGGCATCAGCGTGACGGCCCCGTCCCGGATGACGGAGGCGGCCCCGCCCGTTTTTCCCGTGTACTCGATCATCTTCCAGACAAAGCCCTCCGGAAGCGCCGGCAGTTCAAAGCGCGCTTCCTCCCAGTTGGCGTTGACCGCGCAGTAGATAAAGGTATCTTCCTTCGTGCCGAAGTCCGCCTTCGGCTCCGCGTACAGGAAACCGAAGCTCAGGAAGGGCTGGCTTTCATCCAGTTCCCAGGGCTTTGTGCTGTGGAAGGACAGCTCCGGATATCCGCTGCTGTTCTTATCCCGGAAAAAGTCGCTGCGGCGCAGGACCGGGTGCTTTAAGCGGAAACGGATCATGCGCCTGACAAATCCGTACAGATCCCGGTTCTTTTCCAGCAGGTTCCAGTCCAGCCAGGAAATAGGATTGTCCTGGCAGTAGGCGTTGTTGTTGCCAAACTGCGTGTTGCCGAACTCATCCCCCGAAAGAAGCATGGGGATCCCCCGGCTGAGCAGAAGAAGGGCGAGCGCGTTCTTCTCCTGCCTGAGGCGCAGAGCCAGAATCTCCGGATCATCCGTGTCGCCCTCCACGCCGCAGTTCCAGCTGTCGTTGTTGTCGGAACCGTCCCGGTTGTTTTCTCCGTTCGCCAGGTTGTGTTTTTCATTGTAGGACACCAGATCCCGCAGTGTAAAGCCGTCGTGACAGGTGATGAAATTGATGGTCGCCTCCGCGCTGCGGTTTCCGTACAGGTCCGGGGAACCCTGGATACGCCAGAGCATTTCCGGTCCCTGTTCCGCGCCGCTCTTGACGAACCGGCGCAGGCAGTCCCGGTATCTGCCGTTCCACTCCGCCCAGCGTCCCCAGGCGGGGAAGCTTCCCACCTGATACAGGCCGCCGGCATCCCAGGCCTCCGCGACAAGCTTCGTCTTGCCCAGGATCGCGTCGTGGGCAAGGGTCTCCAAAAGGGGCGGGCTGGTCATCGGCGCGCCGTTTTCGTCCCTGGACAGAATGGCCGCCAGATCGAAGCGGAACCCGTCAATATGATAATCGGAGACCCAGTAGCGCAGACAGTCCAGAATGCAGTTGCGCACTACCGCGTTGTTGCAGTTCATCGTGTTGCCGCAGCCGCTGAAGTTATAGTAATATCCCTCCGGCGTCAGCAGATAATAAGTCTTGTTGTCAATGCCCCGGTAGGAGATGTACGGCCCCTGTTCGTTGCCCTCCGCCGTGTGGTTGAACACCACGTCCAGCATCACTTCAATCCCTGCCTTGTGGAACTGCTTGATCGTGCTTTTCAGCTCGTCCGCCGCGAGGCCCAGAGGCGCGGAGGCGGCATAGCCCGCCTTGGGCGCGTAGAAATTCACGGTGGAGTAGCCCCAGTAGTTGTAAAGGCGCTCCCCGTCGATCACGCGGGAGTTCTCCATCTCGTCGAACTCAAAGATGGGCAGCAGCTCCACGCAGTTGACGCCCAGTTCCTTCAGATAGGGGATCTTGTCCACCAGCCCCGCGAAGGTCCCCGGATAGCGGACACCGCTGGAAGGGTCGCGGGTCAGGCTGCGCACATGGGCCTCATAGATCACCAGATCGCTCATGGGGATTTCCAGGGGCTTGTCGCCCTCCCATGCGTAATCCTCCATGATTACACAGCCCCGGTGCTGGAACGGATTGCTCCAGTCCGGCTCTCTCCCCCACACATTGCGCCCGGATACCAGCTTCGCGTAAGGATCCAGCAGGACCTTCGTGCGGTCAAACCGGTAGCCCTGGGACGGATCGAAGGGACCGTCCATGCGATATCCGTATTCCAGGAGTTCCGGATCCAGCCCGTAGATAATCATGGAAAACACATGGCCGATGCGGAATTCCTCCGGGAAAGGGATCACCGCGAAAGGTTCCAGATTCCCGTAGTGGTAGAGCAGCAGCTCGCACTTCGTGGCATCCTTGGAAAAGATCGAAAAATTGATGCCGCCCGCGCTGGTGATACTGGCGCCGAAGGGCTGCACACGCCCGCGGCGGTACGGGATCCCCTGAAATTCATGGGTCGGACATTCATCAATACGAAACATATGCAGCCTTCTTTCCCAGCTGTTCCCGCAGCTGACGCACAGTGATCAACCCGCACAGAGAGCGGCCCGGATTCTTTTCTTTTCCGGCTTTTTTCCGCAGTTTCCGCGGCCGGCTCACAGCCCGTTCCGTCATACCGGCTGGATCGTCACCTTGATCTTCAGGGCCTCGTTGGTGGCGGGAATCGTCACCGTCAGGTTCTCCGCGTCAAAGCTGTTCCACGGCATGCCGTTGATCTCCACAGCGGAAATCCTGACGCTTCCCCTGGGAAGAATGTCGGGGGAGACCCTGAGCAGGTTATCCCTGAATGCGCCAGGCTTCGGTTTAAAGTACAGATCCAGAGGTTTCTTCGTATAAAGCAGGTTGATATAGACAGAGGAGAGGTAGCACAGCTCCACAGAGTGGTAGGCACTCATGGAGTGGCTGCCCTTCATCCTCTCTGTTCCCAGAAGATAGGGCAGACCGTTGCCCAGAACATTGAAATACACCGCGCCGTCATCGTGGTCGAGGAAGAAGGTGTTGTAGAACGCCGCCGACTCCTCCGCGTATTTCAGATACTCGGGATTCTTCAGCAGGCCGTACAGAATCTGATAGGCCAGAATACCCTGCTCCTGCTGCCACCAGGCTTTGCGGTCGTGCCAGGCAAAGCGGTGGAAGTCCTCGCCCTCCTTGCGCGCGCGCTCCATCACGTCGTACCAGCCGAAGCGCTGGATGTCCATGCCCACGCCGGGCATCTTCTCCGCGATCTTCTCGGCGAAACGGACATACTCCTCCTTCGGCGCGCAGCTGTGGATTCTCATCAGGTTCCAGGCAATCTTCAGATTGTGGCCCACCACGCCGCGGTTCTGCTGCCAGCCCCAGGTATAGTCATGGCTCCAGTCCTCCATGAACTTCTCCTGTACGAAGGGACTGTTGTCGTAATCCTGGAAATGCTCAGTAATGGTATCCGCCGTGGAGACCAGGAAGTCCCAGAACCGCTGCTCGCCAGTGGCCAGGCAGAGATTGATGAGGTAGGCAGGGGCATGGTCGCCCACGGAGTTCCAGTTCTTCCGTCCGCGGTTGCCGCCCAGACTGTCGCTGAGGGGACTCAGGAAGATGGGATCGATGTGGGAATAATAGCCGCCCCGCTCCTTGTCCAGGAAGTGGTCAAACAGCTTGACCGTCAGATCGATGTCGCGGTAGATGGACGGATCGCCGGTGATGCGGTAGGTCTGGGTCAGGCCTGCCAGGGCGTAGATCTGCTCATACATGGGAATCGCGTCGTAGTCATCGCCGAATTCCGAGGCAAAGACCTTGTGCTCCCTGCCGTCCTTCACGTCAATTCCGTGATACCAGTATACGATGTTCTCATCCGTATCATAGAATTTCAGGTGGTCCTGCATATAGCGGCTGCCCTTTTCCGCCGCCTCCAGAAAGCGGTCCTCGCCGGTGAGCAGATAGGCGCTCGCCATGCCGTAGACCATACGGGAGATGGTGTCGGTCTCCTGCCTGTAGGCGTCGGTCTTGCGCTCACCTGTCAGGAGCAGGGAAGTGCGGTAACTGTCATAATCAATATTCCCGTCCGGGAACTGGGCACGAAGGAAGAAATCACAGATCTCGTCCGCCTGACGGATCCACCAGTCGCCCTCCTCGAAGCGGTATTCCCCCGGAGTCTTGCCGGGGAAGTCCATGCACTTCGCCTCAAAGACATAATCGTCCGCCTCCGCGCCGTTGGGATAGAACACGCCGTAGACGAAGACCATCTGTCCGGGCTTCAGGAGGTTCCGGATCATGGACGTGCAGTCGGAATACGGCTCGCCCAGATTGCGAAGGAGCCTCGCGTAAAGGTTGCTGCCCAGGATGACGGTGAATTCTCTTCCGTCCGTCGTCTTCATGGTAAAGGTGTCTTCCCCGCCGTAACCGGTCACATAGCCGGAAATAAGGTCAGAAAACTCAAGATTACTGATTTTCACGCGTATTCCCCCTTTTAATCTCGTTCATTAATACAGTTCATCATTTCTGAAAACATGACCGCTGCCAATACCTCTTGTATACAAATTGTATACCACATGTATACCTCCGGCACCTCCTGCATTGTCAAAATGCCCCGGAGCCGTCCCATTGCTAAATGCATTTTCATTTTTGCATATTTTTAAACGATTGACAAGTTTTTTTAACGGCCCGCGGAAAATCCATCCCTGCCCGCGGCAAAAGCTTTGTGGATCAAAACGTCCGGTTATACTCGGTAACACACATACTTGCAGATATAAAAAGCGTATGGCGAGAGAATATATTTTGTTCTGCTGCATTAAACGGCAGTTAATTGCGTTCGCGAGTATAACGAGGCAGAGGCGGCGATGCCGCCCTCTGCCCCCGGCCGGCCCGCGTCCGCCTCCAGGCGGAAAAACTCCTTACGCGGGCCGTGTCATAAAAAAGCCTCATGCCATAACATAAGTTACAGCACAAGGCTTTTTCTGTTTAATATTCTTTATTTCTTCTCCGGGGAGCCCCGCTGTCAACCGAAAGATCCATTCCCGACAGATTCATTCCGCATGCCCGGACCCGGATCTTGTCCGGCTGTTACAGGTTCCGGCAGCGCCGGGTCTTCCGCCCCCCCCCGATTAATTACTTCTGATGCTCCAGCGCCAGAGTCTTTGTGGTGGTATCGCAGACCTCCGCCGGGCCGTAGTACTGAATGGCGCCGGGATAGAGGAAGCAGGTCTCCACTGCCCATTTCGCCCTGTTTTCCGCAAAGTATTTGAAGGGCGCGCCGTCAAGCTCAACGAGCGCTTTCCTGATGACCGGCTTGTCTTCGCCGTTTCTGCGCTCGATGTTCATCATCTTGGTGATCGGCATGCCGCCTGCCACCCACTCTTCCGCCGGCGCGGAGAGGTTGGAGACCTTGGAGAGGTATCCGGTAAATCCGTACTGGATCAGCATGAAGGCATTGTAGCCCAGGGAATAGCAGTAGTCGCTGTCAAAGTTGGACGGAAATGCGCATCTGCCTTCATAGCCGAAGAAGTGCGTCAGGGTTGAGAACTTGCCCTTGTAAGTTCCCGCTGCCGCGCGCTCCGCCAGTTTGTTTTTGACCAGCTCCGCGAACAGTTTCTCGGACTCGATCAGGGAAACCTGAACGTTCCCGTGCGGGTCTCTCTCGAGGAAGAGCTGCTGCTGAATCCCGACGGGAAGGATTGCGAAGACCGCCATGGATTCCGGAGTGAGGCCGTTCTGAATGAACGCATACTTCTCTTCCCAGGACGGAAGCGCATTGAACGCCTCTGTCTTCTCGCCCGCGAGGAGCTCGTTGATCTCGGCGATCAGCCTGGAGAACTCGGGAACGAACTCCACGATTCCTTCCGGAATGAGCGCAATACCGAAGTTTTCTCCGTTATTTCCGCGCGTCTCGACGGAGTCCGCGATCTGGTCCGCGATCTCGGAGAGGGACTGCTTCTTCGCCGCGACTTCCTCGCCGATCAGGCAGATGTTGGGCTGCGTCTGCAGCGCGCACTCCAGCGCGACATGGGAAGCGCTGCGGCCCATAAGTTTGATGAAATGCCAGTATTTCTTGGCGGAGTTGGCGTCACGCCCGATATTGCCGATCACTTCGCTGTAGGTCTTGGTCGCCGTATCGAAACCGAAGGAAGTTTCGATATCCTCATTCTTCAGGTCGCCGTCGATGGTCTTCGGGCATCCGATGACCTGCACGCCTGTATTTTTCTTCGCCATGTGCTCGGCAAGCACCGCCGCATTGGTATTGGAATCGTCACCGCCGATGATTACAATCGCGGTAATGCCGTGCTTTTTGCAGACTTCTTCCACAATCTCAAACTGCGGAACAGTCTCAAGTTTTGTTCTGCCGGAGCCGATGATATCAAAACCGCCGGTATTTCTGTACTGATCGATGAACTCGTCCGTCATCTCGACATAATCGTTCTCAATCAGACCGCTCGGACCGCCCTTGAAGCCGAGAAGGACGTTGTCCTTGTCTGTCGCTTTCAGCGCGTCGTAAAGACCGCAGATGACATTGTGTCCGCCGGGCGCCTGTCCGCCGGAAAGAATCACGCCGACAACCTGCTTCTTCGCCTTCGAAGTGTTCACGCCCTTCTGGAACGTAATCTCGTTCTTTCCATATGTATTCGAGAACAATGCTTTGATCTTTTCCTGATCCGCAACACTCTCTGTAGGCGCGCCTTCTTTGACGCAGATCTCGGAAATGCCGTTCCTCAGCATTCCCGGAAGCTTGGGGTTGTAGCTGTATCTTGCTTTCTGAAGTGTTGAAATTGCCATAGCACTCATCTCCTTTATAAAAGTGCAGTCTTGCATTACCTTTTATATAATAAGATATCCTGCGGCAAATTTAAATGTTTTTTTGAAAAATAGCGGATTCCTGTTCAAGCGCCTGTTTAAGTGCGCCGGGGATGCTCTGTCTCCGGACCGGAAAGGAGATCGGTGCATAAATCTTGAACTTGATGAAGCCTCATGCTCCGTCTCCGGACCGGAAAGGGAATCGGAAAGGGGATCGGAGAGAGAATCGCCGGGAAGGCGGAAGCATCCGGTCAAAGACGGGCTTAAGCTTTCTTTCCCGTGGACGCTCCGCCGTCAATCAATACATCGATTCCGCTGAGATATCCGTTTCTCTCATCCGCGATTGTGGCGATGGCAAAGCCCAGCTCCTCAGCTTTTCCCATTCTGTGTTCGCAGGTTCTCTCAATCATCTGCTTTGCGAACTCCGACTTCTCCACTTCCTGCGTACCCATATCCGTCTCGATCAGACCGGGGCTGACAGAGACCACGCGGATTCCTTTTCTGGCATATTCATGCGCGCATTTCTGCGCGTACCACACGACAAAATTCTTACTAAGGACATATGCCATCCCGCACTTGTTGTAGTCATCGGGAGCCAGGTTGGCCTCGCCGGTCATATGTCTGATAAAAGCTTCTTCCTTATATTCCGCCTCTTCATAGATCTGGTGCTTGATGAGGATTCCCGGCGCTTCATAGGCGGAACTGGAAGCAACGTCCACGATCACGCCGCCATCGTTCATATATTTATAAAATTCCATGTTGACATTCTTTGTCCCCACAGCGTTGACCATAATGATCTTTTCCGGATCTGCCATCGTGGGTGACAGTCCGGCCGCATGGATCACGGTCTTTATGGTTCCGAGACTGTCCGCGAACAGGCACAGTTCATGAACATCTCTCCTGACGGAGACGTCGCAGGCAGTCAGAAAGACTTTGTGCCCCTCCGCTTCAAGCTGTTTTTTCGCATTCTCAAGCTTTGAGATTGTCCTGCCGGTCAGTACCAGGATCACATCCTTATCAATATTTCTGGCGGTCTCCAGCCCCATGCCGCTCCCGCCGCCGGTAATCACACACACATTCGCCATCTTTCTTCTCCTTTTCTCAGCCTTTTAGGGCCGGTTCACAGCTCCGGTCTGCCCGGCTCCGTTTTGCTTCTTCCGCCGACAGTAGTATTCTGCCATCATTTCTTCCATCATTTTTCCCCGGGTTAAAAGCCACGAAAAAAAGCTCTTACAGATGCGGAAGAACCCTGTTTTTACGCTGTGATGTGCTATGTCCTTTATTTTTCTTT
>JAUNJS010000017.1:18447-19563 GCA_030533125.1 Eubacteriales bacterium
CTGATCCTTTCCTGATTCTTCTGATCCTTTCCTGATGATCCCTTCTGAAAGAAGCCATTCGACCATGTCATGGATCGTTTCCTCATAGGGTCTGGTCGAGTAACCAAGTTCTTCTCTTGCCTTTGTGGAATCAAACTGATTATTCCGTGTCAGGTTGTAAACATTAAAGGAGGTAAGGACAGGCTTTTCACCTTTCTTTTCCGCGATCCGCTCCATCAGAAAGCTCATGATATTGGCCGCGACCGGCGGAATAAAAACCTTCACCCTGCCGCCGCCGCTCTCCTGTGTGATCATATTGCAGAATGCTTTGAATGAGACGGGTTCATTCGCGAGGATGTAACATTCCCCGCATCTGCCTTTCTCAGCGGCACTGATGATGGCCTGCGCCAGATCCCGCACATCGCAGAGATTGAAGTTGCCGTCGATTCCTGCCGGCAGCTCGCCGTTGATGATATTGATCAGGTTCTGCATGATCTCACCCAGGGCGTAGTCTCCTGGGCCCATAATGCCGCTGGGATGTACGACGCAGGCATTCAGTCCCTTATGGTGACAGGCATCCAGGACTTCCTGTGTGGCCAGCGCCTTACTCATAGAATAACAGCCCATGACCTTCGTCTCGTCAAAATAGTCAATTTCCTTCATCACGGTCCCTTTCGGGAGCTCCGGGATCGCCCCCGTGCTGGAACAGTACACCATTTTTTTCACGCGGGGAGAACCGAGGCACAGCTCGATGATATTTTTAGTCCCTCCGACGTTCACATCGATGACTTTCTGGTTAAAGTCCGGACTGGATGTGACGATACTGGCGATGTGCAGAACGATTCCCTCCCATCCTTCCGGTATCTCAAAAAACGGTTTCAGGCTCTCGAGATCCGTAAGATTTCCTTCTATGATCTCTGCTTCCTCCGGGACAAATACTCTGGCCGGGTCATTCGGCAGAATAAAAGCCCTCACTTTGCTGCCCTGCTCAACCAGCTGACGGCACACGGTGCCTCCAAGGAAACCGGCTGCTCCGGTTACCAGATACAACGTGTTCTGATTTGTTTCCGCTGCCATAACAAAATCTCCTTTCTATGTCTCTATGTCATTCTTCCATCATTCTTCCGGAAATACAAT
>JAUNJS010000507.1:0-2094 GCA_030533125.1 Eubacteriales bacterium
CTGTCTTTATTTCTCCTCTATACTGAAGAATGGGGTATAGTTCATCCGCGCGTCTCCGGTTGACGGTCACTTTGTGAATTGCCCCTTCCGTCTCTGCTTCACCACTTTCCTGAGCTGACGGAGCTGCGTTGACGACCACCTTGTGAACTTCCCCTTCCGTCTCTGCTTCCGTACTTTCCGGGGCTGACGAAGCTGCATTGCCGGTCGCCTTCGGGTCTTCAGGTTTTGTCTCCAAATAAGGGCTCTGCTCCATCCAGAAATCGCGAAGAGCCAGTGATGTCTCCTGCAGGATGTCCGTCCGCGGATCGTCTGCGCGCTGTCCGTCCGGTGTGCCCGATATAACTGCGAGCGCCGCCTCGCGCATAAGGCCGTGCCGGAAACGGATCAGCAGGTTTCCGTATGACGGATATGTCCCCAGAAAACTCTGCAGCCGGAAGCGCATTCGTGACCAGAAAACATTGAGCACATGCTCCATGCTCGTGATGTTCCAGTGGCTGTTCCCGAGTATTTCCGCGTGCAGGCTGCTCCCCTCTGTCACCTCGCGCAGCAGGATTCCGATCAATTCCTCCTCCTGCATCCCCTGCGCGCTCAGCACGATACAGGCAAGCAAATGGCGATACAGACCGGGCAGGTACGCCTGCATCTCCCGCGCAAGGGATTCCTGTGCCAGAAGATACGCATTTTCAGGCAGTGGGCGGTCAAAAACATACTGTCCTGATCTCCCGCAGTTTTCATTGTACCCCGGTATGAGTCGGAGCAGATCGGCAAGCATGCGCAGATACAGCGGTGTTTCCTCGTCCGGCAGCGCCCTCCGGATTTTTTCCTGCTGCCATCCGGTCAGGGTCCGTCCATACTTCTCCAGCATCCCGAGGAGCATCGGAAAAGCCTCCTCCTTTCGGACATCGCGGATCTCAAAGACCGGCGGCGCATACAGCAGATCTGTTTTCGAAAGGGAGTTTTCATCGACACAGCTGACCAGAAGCGTGACGCCCGCGGGAAGATTCATGGAAAACAGGCTCTTTTCCTGTAATTTGAAATCCGGGATGTTCTCCGCGCAGTCCACGACCAGCGTTACCTTCGCGTCCTTCTTCAGGCCCTCCAGCTGCCTCTCAAAGTAACCCGCACTGCTCTCTCCCGGATATCTGGGCGGCATTACCTCCAGCAGTCCCCGCTGCTGCAGCACACCTGCCAGGAATCCAAGCGCGGAGTCCACCGTTGCGCGGCCTCCCTGCAGATCAGCAAACACACCGGCACACTGCTCCTGTCCGTCCAGAACATAATGTCTGAGCAGGGTCGACTTTCCGCTCCCCTGCTTTCCCTTGACAAGTCCGGCCTTTCCCCGGATTTCATCAGAAAAGCGCCGCAGACGCTCCAGTCTTCCGTCCGCATCGATGTAGTCCCCCGCCTCTGCGGAGAGTGATTCCTGCAGCTCCCGGCACTCCCGTTCAAATGCCGTTTCCTTTTTTTCCTCCTCCTTCACCTTGATAATCTGTCTTTTGATGACTCTCTCCAGGAACTCCTCCGCTTTATCTAAATAAGTCTTTTCATCAAAAGATATCCACGTTTCTTCGGAGTCCTTTTGCATCACCTGTTTCAAGTGTTCGTTCAGGTTGTGGGCATTGAATGCTGAACCGTCCTCCGGGGCACCGGTGCCGCACTTCGTGCTGCCGGCACCATCTTTCTTCTCTCGAATCATTACGAGAGTATGCTCCTCCGCGCCTTTCTTCGAGAACAGGCCCAGATTGATCTCCTGTTCCGTCAGGGACCCTCCGAATGCCACGCGCAGAGAGTACTCGTCCGCAAAGACCGCCTTTGCGGCGGGAAACAGAACATTCCCGATCTGCTGTTCCACCTGTTCCTCCAGCGGTTGAATTTCTTCACCCTCCAGGCCGGCACGAAAGTCCTGCAGGATGTAATGTCCCGAAAGGTCATTCAGATCCTTTCGATACCACTTTTCCAAAAACGCCAGTGCTCCGGGATCTTTTCCTTTCAGATACTCCTCAATCCGCTGCCAGCAATGTGCCGAAATCGACGCCGGGACAGGGATCCAGCCATAGTAATCATCCGAAAGGACGATGAAATTCGGTTGAGGAG
>JAUNJS010000507.1:2104-2335 GCA_030533125.1 Eubacteriales bacterium
CATTCCTTCATTCTCCGTAATTCCCCAGCGCAGGTCGACCGCGCGGAACGTAAACCCGTCCTTCGCGCAGAGCGCCTGAATCTTCGGGAAGACTTTCGCGACGAGTTCATTTCTCACTCCGTCAAATTGCGTAAATGTCGAACTGATAAATACCCGAATCGTCCTGCCCATGCCCTTCGTCCTCTCCGTTTGACGTGAAAACCTTTATCATGAAATTCTTTATCATGGAAT
>JAUNJS010000508.1 GCA_030533125.1 Eubacteriales bacterium
CAGGACATCCGCCCCGGACGGAAACGCGGAAAAAGGATATCCGGAGACAGCTGTTTCGGAGAGAAACGCGGATAACGGGGCTGCGGAGACGACTGTTCCGGAGAGAGACGCAAAGAACGATGCCGTGGAAACATCCGCCCCGGACGGAAACGCGGAGAACGATATTTCGAACACAGTCTCCTCAGATGAAAAGAAGACTGCGGATCCCGGGAAGCGCAGGCCTGCGCGCACTGCGGCGGAGCGTACCGTCGAGCTGTACGAGTTTCTGCTGGAAGTCGGCGCGCAGGCGAGGATGGACGAGCTTTCCAGGCAGTTCGGCAGGGACGGAGATCCCGTCCGCGAGAAGCAGTACGCGCAGATTTACCGCGCCCTGGTGGATCTGCTGGATCAGATCTACGAACTCGCGGGGGACGAACGCGTCAGCGCGCGCAGCTATCTGGAGCTTCTGGAAGCCGGTTTTTCCCAGATCCGCCTGGGGACGATTCCGCAGCAGGCGGACCGTGTACTGGTGGGGGACATGGAGCGCACACGACTCACCCAGGTCAGGCATCTGTTTTTCGCCGGGGCAAACGATGGAAATATACCCCGAGGAGCGTCGCGCGGCGGCATTTTGTCCGATATGGACCGCGAGTTCCTGGCGCGGGGCGGCGCATCTCTTTCGCCTACGCCGCGTCAGCAGATGTTCACACAGAGGCTCTACCTCTATCTCAATATGACAAAGCCCTCGGAGACGCTCACGGTTTCCTTCTCAAAGACCTCAATGGACGGCAGGAGCCTCCGGCCTTCCTACCTGGTCTCCCTTCTGCAGTGCATTTTTCCGGATCTGCAGCTCGAGTTCCCGGAGACACGCCCTCTCCGCGAGCAGATTAACGGCAGTGATACGGGATATTCGCTCCTCGCCGGCATGCTGCGTCGTTTTGTGGAGGGAAATCCGGAGGTTCAGACATCTGCGGGGGAGAGAGAGTTCCGTCTCGTATACGGATTTTTTACCAGCGCGGAGGTCATGGCGGACCCGGAGCGGCGCAGAGCTGTCAGCATGCTGCGGCGCGCCGCGCTGTACCGCTACCGGCCCGAAACGCTGCAGACCGGGATCGCCCGCAGGCTCTACGGCAATATGCTCTCGGGCGGCATAAGCCGTCTGGAGACCGGAGCGCAGTGTATGCTGCGTCAGCACCTCCGTTACGGACTGCGTCTCATGGAGCGGGATATCTTCGCGTTTGCCGCTGTTGACGCGGGCACGGTTCTGCACGCCGCGCTCCAGCAGTTTGACGCCTTCCTGCGCAGGGAAAGCAATTCGTGGAGGACGTTTACTGCCGAAGACGCCGTTCGTCTCACTGAAAAGGCCCTGTATACAGTTGCCGCCCGGTACAGGAACCTTCTGTTTTATAACTCCTCCCGGGATGAGAGCCGTCTGCTTCGCCTGGAAAAATGCCTGCTCCGGACGGTCGACACTCTGCAGTACCAGATCCGGAAGGGAGACCTGGATCCCGCGGCCTCGGAGCTTTCCTTCGGCATGGAACAGACGGATTCCCCCGAAATGGCGCATGCTGCCGCAATGCCGGATGTTGTAGTGAAGCCGGATGCTGTCGCTGTGCCGGACGTTACAGGGCGGCCGGATTACGCGGATCCTGTCTCCGGGGCATTTTTCTCCGGGATAGATTTCTCCGGGACGTCTTCCTTGCCGGAAACTGCCCCGCAGATCCCTGCCCCGCCGGAAACTGCCTCCATGGATGTACAGGAGGAGATGTCCTTGAACGCACACAACAGGGAAGCGGGAAGCGGACGCGGAATGCTTCCGCAGCAGCTGCCGGCAATCCGGTTCGATCTCGGAAACGGGAGAAGACTCTTCCTCGTGGGCCGCATCGACCGTGTCGACCTGTATGTGCAGGACGGCCGCTGTTTTGTCCGCATTCTGGATTATAAAACCGGATCGCGCGATCTGGATGAAAACCAGATCCGCCGCGGGCTGCAGCTGCAGCTGATCACTTATATGGAGGCTCTGCGAAACGCATTTTCCGGGGGCCTGTATATGACTTTTGTCCGGGATGAAAAAGGAGAAAAAGACAGCAGGGATCTGTACATGCCTTCCGGCGGGAATGAAAGCGCGGAGCATGAGAGAGCGGAGAAACTGCCGGAAATGATTCCTGCCGCGATGCTCTATTATAAAATGGAGGATCCTGTTCTTTCCGAAGAAGAAGCGTCTGTGCTTTCATTCCCGGATTCCGGGACGCCCGGGCGGAAGGAAAGTGTTCTGTCGGATGTACCGGCTTCCTTCGCGTTATCCGGAAAACAGATTTCGGGAGAACATAGTTCCGGAGAGCGGATTTCGGGAGA
>JAUNJS010000509.1 GCA_030533125.1 Eubacteriales bacterium
ATGACACCGGCAAAAAAGAGTACTTTGTCTATCAGAATGACCTGGTCCCTGCCGCTTATCACGGTACCGGCGATCTTTTCTCCAGCACCCTGCTCGGTGCACTGATGAGAGGCGATCCCTGGGAAGATGCTGTAAAGACCGCAGCGGATTATACAGCGGAAACGATCCGGGTTACCCTGAAGGATCCCAAAAAACCCTGGTATGGCGTCAACTTTGAAGAGACACTTCCGAAACTGATGAAATGAATCAACGAATCAAGGGGACGGTTCTTCTGACTCGCTCGCTGCCAGCGAGTGAGTCAGAAGAACCGTCCCAATGTCATTTAGATAGCCATAGGCTCAAAAATAGTTTATTATAGAAGATACGATAATACCAGACAAATACAGCCAGTTCTCGGGTTTACGGCCAAAAATTTTTGATTTTTGGAAAAGGCAAACAGACAGCCTGGGGAGGCTGCCTACTGAAAGGTATTCTGTTTTGGTTTTATCTGTAGGTTAATGGATCGGCCGACTGGCGCCGGAGATTTCTCTCAAATCTCCGGCCTGGTCGGACCGGTACAAGAAACTTCTTTACCAGTCCGATGATATCTTTTATGATCCCCTTCAAAAATCGAACACAAGCTTTCTGTGCCTGCGTATGGTTTATCACATAAGTGTATTTATCCGTGACCGTTTGAGCGTTATTGACAGTGGCTGTAATAAGAGCCGTAAAATTGTATAAGGTCAGTTTTCCGTAGATCTCCTGAAGCAGAAGATTCTTTTTCAGGGAATGTAAGTGTACCATGTTTCCTGCATATTTCAGATGGCGGAAGGCTGTTTCGTGGTTCCAGCGAAGACCATACAGTTCTTTTATTGCTGACAATGAAAAACCATACACCGGGAGATTCGTAACGATGTATTCATACGAGTCATCTGTAAGGGGAAACTTTACAACACGGAGTTTCAGCTCATCCGTATCATCTGAACCAACTTCCAGAAAATCATAATGCCCGCGGGAAGGGATATAGTGATAATTGTCCATCTGCAGATTTTTCTTTGTTCTGGTGCGTCCGATATGAACAAGAACTTCCCTGTCGTCGCAAGGATCCTCCAACCAGTTTTTGCGGCTGGTACAGATGGCTTTTGCAAAGGCTTCCGGGACCCTGATCAGAAACAGCTGACCATTATGGATCGCGTGGGCAAAGATATTGTAGGAAGCATATCCTCTGTCTGCTATGTAGATCCTTTTCCGGTCCGATTGTACATTCTTATCAAGGAACCCTGTGAAGGCTCCTTTTTCATTCATCTGCCGGATCCCCTGCAGCTCGACATCTAAAAAGAGATCATTCAGCAGATCATAAAGAGAGTTGAGATGCATCTGATTTATACCTTTACGTCCGCTGATACATTGAATGAAACTGTCCGGATCTGAAGGGTTATAAGGAAGGTTCAGGCGTGACCCGTCACATGCGACCAGCTGGTATCCATTAAATGTCTTCAATACAGGGAACTGCTTCGTAAAGCGGGTAAACAGTTCCCGGAATGCTTCCGGCTTCACCTGATTGCGACGCTGGATCATGGCAGAAGGAAAAGGCATTTTGTCCTCACCAAAGAAGCTAAGCAATTCCGTTGAAACGTTATCGGAACCGGCGATCATAGGAAAAATCATGGTCTGGTTGAAAGAGATTTTTTTAGTCCGGGTAAAATCTGACAAGGGATTCATAAGATAGTATTCCCGATTCGCAGCAAGAGAATCAATCGTAGAGAACAAGGTCTGTTTTACTTGTTCAGGAGAAAAATGTTGCATCTGAGCACCTCCAAAATAGTCTATAAAAAAGGCGCGGCAACATTTTTTGAATAACTTGTCAAGTACTTTTTTCGAAAAAACGAAAAAAAATCAGAGGATATCTCACCTCTGATTTTGTATATAACTATTTGATTGTGAGTACAGGGGGGTCTTATCTAAATGACATTGGAACCGTCCCCCTGACTCACAGCCC
Source organism: Eubacteriales bacterium (assembly GCA_030533125.1). Classification (GTDB taxonomy): domain Bacteria; phylum Bacillota; class Clostridia; order Lachnospirales; family Lachnospiraceae; genus CAG-791. The sequence goes on from JAUNJS010000509.1 coordinate 1,979, forward strand.
CAGCAGCTCCGCCGCATTCTTTCCGAGTATCTTCTCCCGGTCTTCCTCTCCAAACGGCAGGTCACAGATATACCGGAGCACTTCCGCCTGGTCATCCCAGGGGCTGTCTGTCCCGAACAGGATATGATCTGCTCCGAACAGACTGACCATCTCCGTAAATTCTTCTTTTGAGAGCATCTTTGCTCCCTGATGATCCCAATACCGATCCTCCGTCGAGTGCAGGATTCCTGTTGCAAAGGATGTATCCAGGTAGACGCCCGTGCCCGGCAGGACCTCCCTGACTTCCTCCCATGTGTTCCAGCCTCCCATATGGGCGAGGACACAAGGAAAAGATCCGATCTGTTCGATGAC
>JAUNJS010000156.1 GCA_030533125.1 Eubacteriales bacterium
CTCATGAGCAAGGAGGAGATCGAGAATAAGATCGCCACCCTCACCGGCGGGCGCGCGGCGGAGGAGGTCGTGTTCGGCACTGTGACGACCGGCGCCTCCAACGACATCGAGCAGGCGACGAAGCTCGCCCGCGCCATGATCACCCGCTACGGCATGAGCGAGGATTTTGACATGGTCGCCATGGAGACCGTGACCAACCAGTACCTGGGCGGCGACACGTCTCTGGCCTGTTCCGCCGAGACCCAGGCCCTCATCGACAAAAAGGTCGTGGAGCTCGTCCGCGCCCAGCACGGAAAGGCGCTGCAGATTCTCCGCGACAACAAGCGAAAACTCGACGAGATCGCCGAATACCTCTACTTCAAGGAGACCATCACCGGAGAGGAATTCATGAATATCCTGAACCGCAAACCCGAACCGCCCAGGATCGAGGCAAGTACAGAGGCTTCGGAGGAGGAAACAGTATAATACGGGAAGGAAAAAGAAATGGGTAAGTATCTGGAGCGCGCAAGAGAATTGCGAAATGATCCGAACGTGCATTACAACTGCGCACAGGCGGTATTGGCGGCATTTGCCCCTGACGCGGGTATCCCGGAGGCGGATGCCTGCAGAATCACGGCGAATTTCGGCAGCGGCATGAAAATGGGCGCCACCTGCGGCGCCGTCACCGGCGGCCTCATGGCACTCGGTCTGTACGGCATCGAGGAAGGTGCGGTGATCGGCGGATACCTGCGCGCTGTGCGGGACAACCACAGCGGATGCCTCGACTGCAAAGACCTGCTGCGCATGAACCGCGAGGCAGGCAGACCGCAGAAGCCCCACTGCGACGATATGGTCTATGAGTGCGCGGCGCTTGTGGAGCAGATTCTGGAGGAGAAGGAAACCGCAAAAAAGAAAAACGGATGAGGTGTTTTGGGCAGACCGACGATCACTGCTAAAAATGTATCACAAGGAGGGAACAGTATGATACCGGAACAGAGCATTGAATTTCGCTATGACACGCAGCTTCTGATCGATGGCTACGAGGATCTCGACGAAGACGAGGTTTTTGACTACATCGCGGAGAATTTCAAGGGCGACAGTCTGCTCGCGGTCGGAGGTGACGGCGACCCCATCAAGATCCATTATCACACCAACGAGCCCTGGCTGGTGCTGGCCTACTGCCGGACCCTGGGAGAAATCTATGACATCGTCGTGGAGGATATGGACCGCCAGGCCAGGGGCCTGCAGGGATAACGCCTGCGGCGTCTGCGCCGCATGGCTTCGTCTGTCTGTTTCCCGGCAGACCGCGTCGACAGCCCTGCCGCACGCGGATTGCAACAAATATATATCGTGTGAATATGCTGAAAATGCCCTGTGTACAGTCTTTCTCCCGCAGGAGAATGGCCGCGCAGGGCATTTCAGGGTTTTTCAGGGTTTCCGCGCGAGGCATTTCGCAGGGCATTTCAGGGTTCCCGAGATTGCCATATGATATTTTATTCTATATAATGTTGTTGTTCGGGCGGCTTTTCAGTATGTGAAGCGCCTTTTACCGGCTCAGTATACATAATCGATGAAAGACCTTGATTTGGGCAGATCGGAATTACAGAACTGTTATTACCAAGGGGACAGGATCCGGCGCGGTAGAAGGCGTTTTCTTCGTCCCGGCATCGTATTATCGTATTTCATTAGCGGGGGAGGGACGAAAAGCCGTGAGAACCGGACAATACACGGATGTACACCAGACGAGGAATACAGGAACCCGCGGGAGGCTTGCCTTCGCGCGGCGCGCGGCGGCCTTTCTGCTTGCGGCTCTGCTCGGTTTTTCCCTGATCGGGGAGATTTCCGGCATCCGGGTGGAAGCGGCCGCCGCCAACACGTGGGGGATTTTTATCGGGAGGAACCTGTACGCGGGAAACCCCAGACTCAAACCCTACAAGAATCTGGTCATCGATGTCCAGTACTACTATCCGAATGAAGTTAAGGCGCTGCAAGCCGCTGGCCACAAGGTATATTCCTACCTGAGCATCGGAAGTCTGGAGACATACCGTCCCTATTATAGGCGGTTTAAGAAGTATACACTTGGCAGATATGAGAACTGGGCCGATGAGAGGTGGATGGATGTCTCCCAGAAGTCGTGGCAGGATTTTATTGTCAACGAACTGGTCGCCAGTGTGCGCAGGAAGGGCTGTGACGGCCTCTGGCTGGATAACTTTGACGTCTATCAGAACTATCACCGGGAAGGAATCTACAAAGGACTGCTCAACATCATCACCAGATTGAAAAAAAAAGAAAATCCCGGTTTACATCAACGGCGGAGAGACGTTTGTCACCCGGCTGATCAAAAGCGGAAAAGGCAAACAGATCAACGGCGTTTTTCAGGAGGAAGTGATCACAAGGATTGTCAGCTACAGCCGCAATTACTTCGAAAAGCAGACAAAATCCGTGCGCGCGCATCACGAGGCGTACCTGAAGAGAGTGAAGAACGCGGGACTCACAGCGGCTGTTCTGGAATATACAAAGAGCACAGCTTTGCGGAACGAAATCATCAAATACTGTAAGAAAAATAAATACGCCTACTATATTTCAAGCGATGTGCACCTGCGGTGAGGAGAAAAAAGGAACAAAAGAGAATAAAAAAGATAAATAGAGACAGGGAAATGAGGGTGTCTCTTTTTAAAATACAGGCGGCACACACGGGGAACAGTTTCATTGTTTTTGATGAAACCGGCAGACAGACACGGGGAACGGATTCATCGCTTTTGGAGAAATCGGCAGGCAGACACCGGGAGCCGCTTACTGCGTTCCCGCGGATGGTCAAGGGGGAGAAAGATGCGTCTATTTATATTCGGGAGAGAGTCTTCCAACAGTACAGAAAGAAGCCCGCGGCAGAGGGGTCTGCAGGGCTCCTGGCGGATCAGGGTCCTTCTTCTGGCCCTGCTTCTGGCCGCGGTCTGCGGCGCCGCAGCCGGCGTCACGGCCGCGCGGACACCTGTTTACGCGGCTTCGAAGACCAGGGTTGTGGTCCTGGATCCGGGGCACGGCGGCTGGGAAAACGGCGCGCGCTACTACGGGATGAAGGAAAAGATCCTGAATCTGAAAATCGCGAAATACTGCCGCGCGGAGCTTCAGAAATACGCCGGGGTCAAGGTGGTCATGACGAGGACCACGGACAAGCCTGTCGACAGCTCCGGGACCTCCGCGGATCTGCTTGCCAGATGTTTGATCGCGAAAAGAAACAAGGCCGATCTTTTCGTCTGCCTGCACAACAACGCGTACGGCGCCGGCGAGAGCAAACGGACCAACGGTGTCCGCGTATACTATCAAAACAAAAGCTTTTCCAAATCGACCGGAAAAAAGTCCAAATCTCTTGCGAAAGAGATCCTGAAAAAAGTGGCTGCCTGCGGTTTAAAGAACGGCGGCGTTCACACCAAATACAGCGATGACCGCAGCAGAAGGGACAATAACGGAAGAAGGGGCGATTATTACGCAGTCCTGTATTACAACAAAACCTACCGGATTCCGGCCGTCATTGTCGAGCACGCCTTTATGAGCAACGCCGGAGACGCCGCGAAGCTGAAAAAAGAGTCGTTCCTGAAGCGCCTGGGGCAGGCGGACGCCGCGGCGATCGCCAGATACCTGGAACTGAAGAAGAAATAATAAAACCCCGCAATCCCGGGAAAGCAGAAAACCGAATAACCGGAAAATCGAATCACCGGGGAATTAAAAATCCAGAAAGCCTAAAACCCCGGAAAGCCAGTAAACTGGAAAACCAGAAAATCCAAAACCAAAAACCAGTAGACTGGGAAAGCAGAAAACCCAAAACCCCAAAACCAGAAACCGGTAAATTGGAAAACCAGAAAACCCGGGTGGAGATTCCTGAGAAATCTCCACCCGGGTTTTTGTCTGCCTTTTTACTGCTGCAACTGTCAACTGCAATCGTAAACTGCGTCTGCCGGTTGTATCTTTCAGCTGCAACTGGCAACCGCGATCGTAAACTGCGTCTGCCGGTTGTGTCTTTCAACTGCAACTGCAACTGTCGGTTACTCTTCTGTCATCCTCTCACGAAACGGATCTGTCTGTGCTGTTCCCGTCAAAGGCCGGCGGGGCTCGGGCTTATGTTTCGCTTATGATTCCGGCTCCCCGTCGCGTTTCCCGCGCCTGCGGATCCACAGGATGATGAGAATCGCAGCCACACTCGCGGCTGCTACGCCGATCCACAGAGCCCAGTTGGTGTAGTCACCGGTCTTCGGAGTTGCAGTACCCTTGGGGGACGCGGCGGAGCCAGTGGTCGTCTTTTTGGTAGACGTGTTATTTGTATTGGTCGTGGATGTGCCGGCACCCGAAGCTGCCTTCACGGTGAACTTGGTCTCCGCTGTGCCGTCCTGAAACTTTACCTTCAGGGTGTGGGTGCCTGCCGACAGGCCGGACAGATACGAGGAATCCAGCTTCAGGATCAGACTGCCTTTTTCAGTGGTGTAGTTCTTTTTGTCAATCGTCTTGCTGTCCACTTCGACGGCGGCGGATTTATAACCGGTGAAAGCTTCGTAGGTGATGGTGTCGAACATGGTTCGTTTGATCCGGAAGGAAAGCGGGTTTTTGGTGCCTTTTGTCCAGGTATATGTGGGCGTGGAGTTCGATGCTGTGCTGGTGGTTGTGGAAATCCATTTGTAGTCTTCGTTTCCGGCCGGCTTGATCTCCAGATCATGATCCTCGGAATATTCTTTGCCGTCGAACAGGACTTTGGCGGTCCGGACACATTTGCCGCTCTCGGTTGTCGTCGGAAGAGGCAGTTTAATCGATCCCTCTACGATGACTTTACCCTCTTTATATTCCTTATCTTTGTCATCCTTGGATGCGGAAGCAGATCCGGCCTCCGCGGAACCCTTATGGTCCGGATCGTTTTTACATGTAAAGGAAGCGGTAGCGGATTCGAATTTCTCATTCCAGTTGAAAGTGACGGTCCAGCTGTGCGCATCGGGGTCAATGGCCAGTGTAATGTCCTGGGCAGTGGTTTCTGTCTTGCCATCTGCATCGCTGAAGAGCTTATTGCACACAGAGCATGTATAATGCTCTTTTGTGCCCTCTTTCGCGCAGGTGGGCGCCACCGCCTCAACTTTGCTGATTGTGTGGGGGAGAACAGCGATTACAAGATCCTCCTCTTTAGCTTCGCTCTTGCCCTCCTCATCCGTAAAGAGCTTATTGCACGCGGAACACTTATAATGCTCTTTTGTACCCGTTCTCACACAGGTCGGATCGACCTTTTCCACCTTGGAGATACTGTGCCCCGTAGCCGGGATGGCAATGGATTCCTCTGTGATTTCTGTCTCGCCCTTCTCATCGCTGAAGAGCTTTCCGCAGGCTGAGCATTTGTAGTGTTCGGAAGTGCCCGCGTTTTCACAGGTCGCGTCGACCTTTTCCACGAGAGCGGGGCTGTGGCCGGTGGGCGCGATGACAACGATAGAATCGGTGATCGATCTTGTTCCTTCAGCATCTCTGTAGCGCTTTCCGCAGACAGAACACCGGTAGTGTTCCATGCTGTAGCCCTCTGTTTCACATGTAGCTGGGGCTTTCTCAATTTTTTGCAGAGTATCTGTACTGCGTGAGTGATTCACAGCCCACAGCGCGCTGATGATTGTGTTTTTGGAGATGGTAATTTCTGTTCCGGCCTCCGCCTTTTCCACCGTGGCGTTTTCTTCGTCTGCCTTGATCTGCCAGCGGCTAAAAACATAATATGCATTGCAGTCCCCGGTCCACTGGGGCGGTGTAAATTCGCAGTCCGGAAGCGTAAAGCTAACCGTGCCGTCTGCATTCGGAGTTAACTGCTCATCTTCCATGGTGCCGCTGCCGCCGCCGGCTCTAAAGGTGATGGTGTAATCTGATGAAGACGCGGGAGGTGTGGTGGAGTCAGGATCTTCGCTCGGCGGATCCTCTTGCGGATCTTCGCTTTTCGGCTTGATCACGACACGGGCGGCAGGGTCGTCATTATCCTCTTCCTTAATGGTTCTGTCCTGCTGGTTCGAGAATGAGGAGATGTTTCCGTTTTCAGGTTCCGCGATTTCAAGGGTTTCGGCAATTGTAATCCCTTTGCCGCCGTAAAGGGCGTTCATATTCTCGTCTTCGTCCCGGTCTCCCGTGGCGTCGGCAGTGATCGTGCCACCATAGATGAAAAGAGTACCGCCTGCATTGAGGCAGGAATGCTTCGCGCTCATCGTCAGAGCGCCGGGGGCGTCCTTTTCATTCTCGCTGGTTACCGCCTTTTCGGCGGTCTCCTTGTATAGAGTAATGTCTTTTTCAGCGGTAATAGCAGTGACGGTATCTACATCCTGTGTTTGAAGCGTGATCGTGAGCGTGCCGGTCCCTTCTATGTTGAGGGAAACCATATTATTATCGTCTTTGTCCTTGACGCAGATCCCAGCTGCGGAAGAATTGGATGTGATGCTGCAGATGCCGAGGATCTCGATTGTCAAGTCATCTGTGCCTTCATAATCGATGACATAGTGTTCCTTGGAGTCTTCTGAATTGGAATCGTTGTATTCGAGTTGGGCATTATCGAGCGTCAGGACATGTTTTTCGCTGTCATATTTGACTGTATTGTCGCCCCTGATGTCCCCGCAGTTTTCGCTGGTCACCTGTTTGCCTGCTACCTTGAGAGGCAGTTCCTCCGCTTCCTCTGGGCCGGCCATTTGCGCCGTTTCTGTCGCGGTCTCTTCTTCACCGGGAGCAGTTAAAGGGGTGAGTTTTGGAATGCTTTCCGTGTAGCTGTCACCGCAGCGGCTGCAGGTATAAGTTTTTTCGCCGTCTTCCTCCGCAGAGGCTTCTTTGGTTACTATCGCCTCATAGTCATGCCCGAGAGCGTCAATCTTTTCGGTCTTGACGTCGCCGCAGATTCTGCAGGTTTTGGTTACTTTCCCGGGTTCCGTGCAGGTGGGGGCGGTTTCTTCTGTTGTGTCATAGTCATGCCCGAGAGCGTCTATCTCCTCGGTTTTGACGTCGCCGCAGATTCTGCAGGTTTTGGTTACTTTCCCGGGTTCCGTGCAGGTGGGTTCGGTCTCCGCTGTTTTCTGATAGTCATGTTCGTGCTCTGTTTTGGCAGGGTCAAGCCTGGGAATGCTTTCCGTGTAGCTGTCGCCGCAGCGTTCGCACGTAAAGGTCATTTCCCCCTCCCTGTCCTCGGTGGCTTTCCGGGTTATCTTTCCCTCGTCATACTTGTGTCCGAGGGGCTGCGTTTCATCTTTGATTTCTTCGAAATCGCAGCGGGAACAGGTCA
>JAUNJS010000510.1 GCA_030533125.1 Eubacteriales bacterium
CGCGTTTTCTACCCCCCCCTTCCCACAAGGGGCCCACAACCCCCCCCCCCACCCCCACCACCGGTACTATCGTGAATGTTGATACAGGAGAGACGCTGACAATTTCTTTTTTATAACTGATCACCGGGAATTTTTTTCGGGAAAGGAGAACAGCGATGGCTGCAAACAACGGGAACTCGAATGAGATTACACGAGAATATCTGGATTCGCTGCTGATTGAAACAAGGTATATGAATTCAACAAACCCGGACCTGACGCTTCATCTGTTTGGCAAAACTTTCGGATCTCCTGTCATGACTGCATCGCTGTCATTTCTGGATCACTTCCTTTTTGAGGGCGCCACAAAGTGCTATGCGGAAGGCGCAGCGAAAGCCGGCGCGATCCTCTGGATCGGAATGGCCGGTAATGACGATATTGAAATGTGTGTCAATACCGGCGCCCCATTGGTTGAGATCATAAAGCCCTTTGCGGACAGGGATCTGATTTACAGCAAGATCAGGCATGCTGAGGCCTGCGGGGTCCTGGCTGTAGGCATCGACATTGACCATCCGTTTGCGGAAGACGGTTCCCCGGATATTGTGGACGGATATAAGATGGCAGCGCTCACGACTGCTGAACTCAAATCAATCTGCTCCTCGACTTCTCTGCCTGTGATCGCAAAGGGCGTTCTGAGTACTTATGACGCCAGGCAGGTCCTGCGCGCCGGCGTTTCAGGCCTCGTTGTGTCCCATCATAACAGCCGGATCGCGTACGCGCTTCCGCCCCTGGCCATCCTTCCGGAAATCAAAAAGATCACCGGAGACAGCATTTCTCTGTTTGTGGACGGAGACATCCGGACCGGTTTTGACGCATTCAAGGCGCTTGCACTCGGCGCATCGGCCGTGTGTATAGGAAGACCGATCATGGCAGCGATCCGGCAAAACGGCTCGGATGGAATGGCCGAGTACCTGAAAAAGGTCAACGGCGAGCTGGCGAAAGCAATGGCGTTTACCGGCTGCACGGACCTTGGAAAGATGGATCCGACTGTTATACACAGGCTGTAGGAACGGGGTGTCAATGGGGACGGTTCTTCTGACACATTGTGCACAATGTGTCAGAAGAACCGTCCCCATTGACACCATTGACACCCCCGTCATCAAAATGCATTAATCCAGAACTATCTGAAGCTCGACGGAGCTGTGCTCTGTCGTCTCGATCATCTTTTTCATCCACGGGCCGTAATTGTACTTCCAGAATGCGTCGATCATCCTGCTGTAGGAGGGATCCGACTGCAGCTCCTTTGTGTGTTCCTTGAGTGTCCCGTTCCCGAAATACTGGAAAAAACGATTGGCAAGATTCAGTACGTTCTTCTTTTCTGCCCCGCGCAGATTCTCCTGCTCCAGAATCCCGGAAAATACATCCGTCATATAGGAAGAGTTCTCCTGATCCAGTTTTTCCAGTTCTTTTTCGATGGTGCTTCCATATTGCGCAAAGTCGATCGGCGAGGCATAGTAGACCGCCCTGTCCTTACCGATGGCGAGGTTTCCGGCGAGGTGCCTTCCGGAAAAAGGCATACCGCTCAGGATCTCCCACAGACCGTCCTTCTCCAAGATGTAGGGATAATGCATATGTCCCGACAGGGCGAGGCGCACGCCCCCTTCCTGCAGGAGGGAAGGAAGTTCCGGATTCTGGATCAGATGGGAGGCAGAATTCTCCTCGCCCAGGCCGTACAGCACATTGTGGTGAGACAGGAAAATGATCGTGCGGCCGCTGTATTTTTCCAGCATATCCTCGAGCCACTGCATGGTTCCGGACGAAAACTCTCCCTGCCCGCCGTGATAAACCGCATTGTCGTCCATGGCCAGAAAAACGACCTCCTTCACAATCGATGTATAGCTGAGCGAAGCGGGATCCCTGTCAACAGGATCGAGGAGACCGAAATACGCTTTTTCGTAATCGCCTGGCTCCATCAGGTCAAAATCATGATTTCCTGTCGTCAGAATGATTCTGATCCCTGCATCTCTGATCCGCCCCAGCTTTGCCGCCAGGCGGGACACGTACTCGGCATCGCCGCTGTTCGAATTGTCCCCGGTCATGATAAAAACGTCCGGATGCCTGTCGATAACCTCATCTATCATTGCGTCTGTGATTTCCTCTGCCAGCGCGATGCCCGGAACGAGAGAATGATCCAGGTCCTTGTTTTCCGTGTAATGCAGGTCCGAGACAATCATAGCAGTCATACTGTCCGGATCCGACCACAGGGGATCGTCCCGCAGGGAGGAGATCCTTTCCGCGGATGATTCCACAGGATTCCCAATGGATGATTCCGAAGAATTTCCCATGGAT
>JAUNJS010000511.1 GCA_030533125.1 Eubacteriales bacterium
TTTCGGTCTCCTTCTCAGACTCTTTTTTGTCTTTTTCAGTCTCCTTTTCAGTCTCCATAGTCCCTGAACATGACCGCAGTCATCTCCTTCTGGTTGACTGTAATGCGCACATTCAGCATACGGATTAAATCCCGTATGCTGTAGGGTCTGCCGGAAGGCAGGACGCCTGTTCCGGCAAACAGCGCAGGCACTTCATCGAGCGCCTGGTGATTCCCGTTGCGCAGCAGATGAACGCTTTTATATGTGTAAAGAGAATCCGCGGTCCTGGCTGTCTCCAGAGAAGCTTTCCAGGAGGTTGTTCCGATCCGCCAGGTGCTCTCCCGTCCCCGGGCGGTGAAAGAGCCTCCGAGGTATCCCACGAGGCCGGCAAACGCCCCCCGTCCGGGGTAATCCCCGAACGGATTCCCGTCGTAGTCCTCGAACGGATCCAGGCCGGTCATCCAGTAGGTGCGTGTCCCGCGATGATAATACAAACGGTACGTCCCGGAGTTTTCCTCCGGCAGCGCGGTCAGGTCATATCCGCCCACGTTGACAAGCGTCAGCACAGGCGCGGGGTACCGGTCCCATAATTCCCCGGAAATCGTATAATAGTCTCTTCCGAACGTCTTGGCGGCGTCCACATAATCATTTTCCAGCCTCGTCAGGAGCTGTTCCTTCTTATACCTCCCGGAAGAAGTTCCGTCCGAGAAAGGGATTTCACTGATCCTGTACGATTCGCGCCTCTGCGCGCTCTTCCAGTCCCCCGCAGCGGAAGCCAGTGAAGGGAAGCTTCTCACTTCGCCCTCTTCCGCCGCCCCGGAAACCGCGTCCGGTATTTCAACCCTGAATCCCGGGTACAGGTAAATCCGGATACATGGCAGCTGCGGCTGCATCCGGTTATACGGCGGCTCTCCGGCCCTGCAGGAAAATGAAAGACAGCTGTCAATCTCTTCCAGACACTGTGCAGCGGCCTCCAGCTGTGAGCTGTTTTCCAGATACAGGCGGAAAGCATACCTCGCCCCGTCCACGTCCGAAGATTCTGTCAACTTCTCGATTTCGAGTTCCGGCCCTGATTCCTTTTTGATCTTCTGCGATATTGTCTCCAGGGCCTCCATCCTGCTCCCGATCACTGAACTGAAATAGTCATCGTAGAGGGCTTTTTGATACCGCCCTGTCGGAAGACCATTCTTCATGTCCGGCACTGATGTGGAAAACACGCGAAAACGGTTTCCGTTCCCGTCCTCATACGTATAGACCTCTGTTTTCGTCCCCTCTGCGGATCCGACATCCTTCTGGCCGCACAGCGTCCACCCCTCCCCGTAGAAACCGCGGACATATGCATAGACCTCCTCTTTTCTGAAGCTGGAGGGAGTATACAGATAATACAGGTACGCGGCGCCCGTAAGACAGAAAAGCACACAAAAAAGAAGCACGACCGGAAAAATCCAGGGTTTTTCCTGCCGGGCCTTTTTCTCCGGATGGTTTTCTGCAGGCTTATCACAATTCATGTCTGTATCGTGTCGTCAATTATTCTGTCATCGATTCAGGATCCGCGAGCGGGCTCTGCGCCCCGCGCGCGAATGGAGTGTCTCCAACGGCTTTGGGCAAGAGCCTGTCTTCATTTTCTGCGCTCCGCGCGCGATTGGAGTGTCTCCAATAACCTTGGGCAGGGCCTGTCTGCATATTCTGCGCTTTGCGCGCCGTTGGAATGTCTCTGCTTCGCAAAACCGTGGAAAGGCACGATCCGCTCCCCGGCTTTGCGAAGCAAAGGTATTCTGCACGCGTGTGCGTCCAGGTTTCTTATTATTCTCCAGACGGATTCTTATTGTTCTCCAGACGGCTCCGGGGAATCCTGGCCTTCCTGCTGAGCGCCTGTCGGTGTCGTTGTATTCTGGAAATCGCCTCCGCCGGTAGGAACCTGGGTCTCTTCTCCGGAATCGCTCTCCGGGACGCCCTCCATTGACGGTGCGCCGGCTGTCGGAACATTCGCCGCGTCATCACCGGAAACTCCCGTCCCGGCTGCAGAGCTGTTTCTTCCCGACACATAGACAACACTCAGAACAGCAATCAGGAACAGCGTCGCCAGACGGACTGCCATCTCTTTGGAAAGACCGTATTTGCTGAGGAAATCCTCAAACGGCTCGACTTCATCTTCCCGGAGTCTGCGCAGGTATCTCGCGTTTTCAACCTGCTGCTGGTAAAGAGTCCATCCGGGATTGACAGGGCTTTGGGTGGTTTCCGCCCGTTCCTCCGCAGCGGCGGCAGCCCACTCCTCCTCGCGCGCTTCCCAGGCCTCCTGTGCCTTCCGGGCTTCTTCCGCTCTTCTGGCCTCTTCCGCGAGGCGG
>JAUNJS010000157.1 GCA_030533125.1 Eubacteriales bacterium
TGCGGCGCAGTGATCAGGTCAGGACATCTTTACAACGCGGCGCAGTGGTCCGGTCAGAACACTTCTACGACCCGGATCATGTTGGTGTTGCCGGACAGGCCAAGGGGTACGCCGGCGGTGAGGACGATTTTGTCGCCTATCTCACAGAAGCCGCTCTTTTTGGCAGCTATAATGGCAGCTTCGAAAAGCATCTCTTCATTGTCCTGCTGAGGGATGTTCTGGGGATGGACGCCGTAGAGGAGGTTCATCTGGCACGCAACCGGTTCGCTGACCGCGCAGGCGATGATCGGGCAGGTGGGTTTGTACTTGCTGATGCGGCGCGCGGTGAAGCCGGACATTGTGACAGCCACGATGGCCTTTGCCCCGACGTCCTGGGCGACCATGCAGGTGGAGTGGGAGATCGCGGTGGTAATGTCGGCAGCGACCTCGGCCGGACGCTGCAGGAAGCGGCGGCGGTAGTCGATGTCGTTCTCGGCTGCCTCGGCGATCCTGGACATGGTCTGCACGGCTTCGACGGGATAGGCGCCGCTGGCGGTCTCGCCGGAGAGCATGATGGCGGTGGTGCCGTCGTAGATAGCATTGGCGACGTCGGTCGCTTCGGCGCGGGTCGGCCGGGGATTGTGCATCATAGAGTCGAGCATCTGGGTCGCGGTGACGACGATCTTTCCGCGGACTTCAGCGAGATGGATGATGTGCTTCTGGTAGACAGGCACTTCTTCCATCGGTACTTCGACACCCAGGTCGCCGCGGGCGACCATGACGCCGTCGGCGACATCCAGGATCTCATCGATGTTGTTCACGCCCTGTGTGCTCTCGATCTTCGCGATGATTTTCATCTTGCTGTTAAAGGCTTTGAGGATCTCGCGGATCGCAAGCACGTCCTCCGCCGTCCTGGTAAAGGAAGCGGCGATATACTCATAGCCGAGCTTGCAGCCGAACTCGATGTCCGCGCGGTCCTGCTCGCTGATGAAAGGCATGGACAGGTCTGTATCGGGGACGTTCACGCCTTTGTGGTTGGAGACGGGGCCGCCGTTGATGACCGTACAGTGAATATCCGTATCGGTGACATTTTCGACGCGCAGCTCGATCAGACCGTCGTCGATCAGAATGCTGGTGCCTTTGGAGACATCTTTTACGAGATTTTTATAACTGATGGCAGCGCGCCTGGCGGTGCCCATCACTTCCTCCGTAGTCAGGGTGAAGCTGCTGCCCTTCTCAAGAATGACCTTGCCGCCCTCGAAATCACGCAGGCGGATCTCCGGCCCCTTCGTGTCCATCAGGGTGGCGACCGGTAAACCGAGCTCGCGGCGCACGCGCACCAGACGTTTGAACTTTTCCCTGTGTTCTTCATGCGTCCCGTGGGAGAAATTGAACCTCGCCACGTTCATGCCGGCTTCCATCAGCGCCCGGAGCTTTTCCTCGCTGTCGCTGGAAGGGCCGATCGTGCAGATGATTTTTGTCTTTCGCATAGATACCTCCTCATGCATTCCCTGTTGAAATCATCTTTTTTGACAGCTTTTCCTTTATTATACGTGATTTTTTGAATATTTGAAATGTCAAAAATGATCAAAAAAACATAAGGTATATCCTGTATGTCAATGGAAATGACCAAGGAACTGCCTCGATTAATCGAATCAACGTGACAGGCCCCGAACATGCCGGTATGGAATAAAACCCGGCTTTATGGTAAGTTAGTTGCAGGCATGTTCATCTGCCGGAATAGAAGCGGGTCGGAGTACCGGGAAAAGAAGCAGGAAGAAGCAACGGACGATAAGCGGGCCGGGGCGCCTGGAAAAAAGCGGGAAGAAGCAACGGACGCTAAGCGGGCCGGAGCGCCGGAAAGGAAAACTGGCCGGAGCGCCGGATAAGAAAGCGAACCGGGGCGCGGGAAAAGAATCGGTTGGAAGCGGCTGTGAGGAAAACACGGAGAAAGGGCACCGGGAATGGAAGATAGATTGAAATGGTGGCAGAAAACAAATGTCTGTGAAATCTATGTCAGAAGCTTTCAGGATTCCGACGGGGACGGGATCGGGGATCTGAAGGGCATTACGCAGAGGCTGGATTATCTGAAGAAGCTGGGGATCGGCGCCGTCTGGATCACGCCCTGCTACCCGTCCCCGCAGGCGGATAACGGTTACGATATTGTTGATTATTGCGCGATTGATGAGACCTTCGGAACCATGGAAGATCTGGAGACGCTGATCTCCGAAGCCGGAAAGCGCGGTATCTGCATCGTGATGGATCTGGTCTTTAACCACACTTCCGATCAGCATGCGTGGTTTCTGGAATCCTCTTCGGGCAAAGAGAATCCGAAAAGCGACTGGTATATCTGGCGCGACGCGAAGCCGGACGGCAGCGAGCCGACGAACTGGCGCAGTATTTTCGGAGGCTCCGCGTGGACCTGGTCGGAGACGAGGGGGCAGTATTATCTGCATACTTTCCTGAAGGAACAGCCGGATCTCAACTGGGAGAATCCGGAGGTTCGCTGCGCCCTCTATGATACGGCAATTTTCTGGCTTGATAAGGGTGTCGGTGGTTTCAGGATGGACGCGATCACCTACATTAAAAAACCTGCGTTTACGGACGGGGTGCCGGATGCGGGGGACGGGATGACCGCGATCCACGAGATGATCGCGAACTCGGACGGAATCCTGGATTTTCTGCATGAATTCAAGGATACGGTGCAGAGCGGGAGAGATATCTTCACTGTAGGAGAGGCAAACGGCGTCAACGCGTCGGACCTTCCCGAATGGGTGGGCAGCGAAGGTGTATTTGACATGGTCTTTGAGTTTTCCCATATCCTGCTGGGGTTGAAAGAAGGGACCGCCGGGGCGGGCCGCATAGGCTGGACCCTCGTGGACCTGAAGCGGATTCTGACCGACAGTCAGGAAAAGAACGCCGGAAACGGGTGGTATCCGGTTTATTTTGAAAACCATGATCATCCGCGCTGCATCGACCACTACTTCCCGGGAACCGCGGACAGCAATATGGCCGCGAAAATCATCGGGACGCTGCTGTTTACCCTGCGCGGGACACCGTTTGTCTACCAGGGGCAGGAACTCGGACTCCGCAACGTGGCGTGGGATGACATCAATGATTACAACGATATTTCCACCAGAAACCGCTATGGTTTTCTCATCAGTGAGGGAAAAACCCCGGTGGAAGCGCTGGCCGCGATTCATTTTTTCAGCAGGGACAGCGCGCGCACCCCTATGCAGTGGACCGCGGACAAAAATGCCGGATTCACGCGTGGTACCCCCTGGCTCCCTGTGAATGAGAACTACAGGACCTGCAACGTCGCTTCGGAAGAGGCGGACCCGGATTCCATCCTTTCCTGGTACCGCGCGCTGGCTGAAATCAGAAGATCCCACAGCGAACTGATCGAGGGCAGTTACGAGGAGATTCTGCATGACAGCAGTCAGATCTACGCTTTCATCCGCAGAGGGACCACCGCCGAAGCGATTATTCTGACCAATTTCTCCGAAGAGACCGCGGAATACGACGCTGCGCTCCTGGACGGAGCCGCGCTTGTCATCTCCTCGGCGGAGAACAGCACGAAGGGCATGCTGGAGCATCTCGAATCCGCAGTATATAAGAGGAAAATATAAGGTTGATCTGCGGCTGGAATCCACCGTGTATGAGTGGAAAATAAAAGACCGATGTGCCCCCGGAATCCGCCGTATATGAGCGGAAAATAAAAGACCGATGTGCCCCCCGGAATCCGCCGTATATGAGCGGAAAGCAAAAGGTTGATTTCAAAAAAGGCATTCATGTGATATATGGCTGCAGCATAATGAGCTGCTGACCATGTATCCTATGGATGTCTTTAGATTCTTCACCGCGTAATACCCGTTCCTTGTCCGGAAACGAAAAACATCTTCTGCATCGCAGATCGTATAACATGGATCATAGAGTCCTTGTCCTGGCTCTGGTCTGGATATAGAATAGTATTGGCGTTATTTGGGGCGAACAGGAGCACGTTATGGATAACAGAATCGAACTACAAAAAGACGACAGGCTGCTTTTTCCGGGCATGGAATGCGCGATCGATTATTCCATCGGACGCGGGTCGAATGTCATCGCCTATGTCGGCAGATACAGAGATCATCACAATCCCTCGCTGTTCCATCGCGTCCTGGTCCGGGAGCTCTTTCCTTATGATCCGGATGGCAGGATTTCGAGATGTCCTGACGGAAGCATCCGGATCGACCCTGAAGCACTCCCTCTCTATGATCTGAACCGGAGAACATTCCAGAGGGGAAATGAGGTACATCTCCGCCTTCTGGAAGAGAACCCTTCCGGGATTGATTTGAATATCAATACTTTTGAGTACAATAACACGCTATACAGCCTGGTGGGTTATACCGGCGGACGGAACCTTTACGAGGAACTTGGACGGACATACTGGAAAGACGTGAAAACATCCGGTACGGACCGGCTTCTGCATATCGTGCGCATGATGAAGGGCGCGTTAGGCGTCCTGCAGACGTTTCACCGGTCCGGCTTTCTGCATCTCGACATCAGTCCGGACAATATCCTGCTGATCGGAGAGGGGGAGACAGAGCGGGTGACGCTGATTGATTACAACAGCGTCCATACGCTCGAGGAAGTGCGCGGGAAGCAACCTGTCTACTACAGCACGAAGGACGGCTTTACAGCCCCGGAAGTGGTGATGGGAAGACACAGACAGATCCGGGAATGGACGGATCTGTATTCGATGACCGCCGTGCTGTACCTGTGCCTGACCGGGAGAAAGCTGAGTCCCGTACAGATGGTGGGCATCGAGCCGATCAGCGTCGAGCCGGCGGAGGTTCCCCTTCTAAAGGACTGCCAGGAGACGGTCCTCGCCGTGCTGCGCCAGATTCTGCGCAGAGGCCTCGCGGTCACTCCCGGCAGACGTTATCAAAACGCGTCGCAGATGCTGGTGGACATGACGGAGCTCGAGGACAGGATCGAGGGAAGGGGAATCACGCACTGGGCACTGTGGGAGGCAGGAAGGGAACGCATCCGAAGGGCTTTAAAAGACAATCAAGCCCTGGACTACGTCATGGATGACAAAAAGATCTATCCCCTTTTTGCGCGGACGGAGGAAGGAAAGCAGATTTCTGTTCTTCAGGATTCCTGGTTTGATATTTTCGGCGATACTAAAAAGCCGATTCTTCTGTTGGGCGGTGGCGGCATGGGTAAGACGACTGCCCTGCTCCGGATCGGTCATACCCGGAATGTTCGCTATACCGCTGCATCTCCCGCGATATATTACATCTCTCTTTATGATTACAAGGAAGGCGACACCAGCTATATCTGCGACAGGCTTCTGGAAAGCCTGAAGTTTAAGCCGCACACCGACAGCATGGAGAGCGCGCGGCAGGAGCTGATGCACCTTTTGGATCAGCCGCTGAGGAAACACGCGATTCCTTCCTTACCGCATAGTACAGATGCAATAAAAGATTCCGATATAACACAATCCTGTGCAGACATAAGCCGGGAAAATGAACGTCCTTCCGTTCTGCTCCTTCTCGACGGACTTAACGAGGCTTCCGGCGATACAGCTTCCCTTCTGGAAGAAATCCACAGACTTTCGGACCTCGCCGGCGTGCAGATCATCCTGACAAGCCGGAGCGATCCCAAAGATCCCCTGTTCCGAAGGCTCACCCTCTGCAGAATCGACCAGACGGAGGTCCGAAGAATCTTGTCAGAAGAAGGGATCCTTCCTCCGGAAAATATGGAGGTAATGGATCTCCTCAGCTTTCCCCTGCTCCTTTCCATATATATCCGTGCTGTACACGACGGGGGAAAGCAGCTGCGGCTGGAAAGCAGGGAGCAGCTCCTCGATGACTATTTTGACTCTATACTGGAAAAAGAGAAGAGAAATCTTCCCGATGACACTCCGGTTTTTATGGGAATTCTGGCTGCCGTTCGCTATCTCCTGCCGGAAATTGCCGCAAAGACAGCGGAAAAAAGACACGCCCTGTCTGAGAAGGAGCTGTATTCAATCGTCGAAAAATGCTACAGCGAACTCTCAAAGAAAGCAATCACCTCTGTCTATCCCGACTGGATCGGCCATACACCCGAACTCCGGCTTGGGGCAAGGACCGCGGACGAGTGGTATGGAAAAGCGGTAAGGGAAATCCTCTGGAAACGGCTGGGCCTCCTGGTATGTGATGAGAAGGGCCATTTCCGTATCCTCCATCAGATGATTGAGGATTATCTGACTGAAAAGAGCAGACAATTCCACGAGGAATTCGACCGTGAGAAGCGCCGGCAGAAGAATTGGCGTAATGCAGTAATCGCAGCTGCCCTCATTTCAGTGCTTTCCGGATTAGTCATCTACTTTTTTACTACCAACCGGCTGCTCGAACAGAGACAGCAGGATATCCTGCGCAATGAGTCCCTGGCACTGGCCTATTCAAGCGAAGCAAAGCTAAGGGACAGTGACCGCAATGGAGCAATCTCTGACGCGCTTTCCGCCCTTCCTTCGGAAGAAAACAAGCGCCCATATGTTGCCGAAGCGGAAAAAGCCCTGACAGATGCATTATATGTATATGAAGATGAAAAATATCACCCTTCCTCCATGATTCGCTGTGAGAATGAAATTATAAATTGTACCGTATCTGATGATGGCGAATACTTTATCGCACTGGACGAATTTGGTCAGGTGTGCTGTTATAGTACATCTTCTGCCGACATGATCTGGAAGAAAAATGTACCTCTTTCCGAAGTTACCGAAGATACCGATGTGGACTATGTTTTTAACCAGACAAAAGGAGAATATGAGAGGGAAACGCCTGAAGAACCGCTTCCATATCTTAGGATACTCAAAAAACAGAATGCTGTGCTGTATGCGGGAGATTATGAAGAAGCGATCTTGTTTTATCTTAATACAGGAGAGGAATTATGGCGTATTCCTTATGACATGGCAGAGATAAATAAATTCAATCCCATTAAGTATATGGATGTTTCCGAGGACGAATCGATTCTGGTCATTGCAGTTCTTGAACAGCTTACAGATGAATTTAGCTATAAATATGAAGAACTGTATGATGATGGTTTCAGCTATGTTGAGTATCTCATGAACTTTGACTATAACAGAATTCTGTACTTTTATGATCTGGAAACCGGGAACCTTCTTACAAAAAGCGAACCGGTTCCCGTTCCTTCCCGGTATAGCTGCAATTATTCCGGCACCGGATCATTTATTAAGAACGGGAGTGCGTATGTTACTGTG